>JANMSL010000670.1:0-15213 GCA_031389245.1 Lysobacterales bacterium
GCAATGCCGAAATCGAGCAGCTTGATCTGGCCTTCGCGCGAGACCATGACGTTGGAGGGCTTGATATCGCGATGGATCACCAGTCGCTGATGGGCAAAGCCGACCGCTTCGCACAGCGACAACATCAGCCGCACGCGCGCGCGCAAGTCGAGTCCTCTCTCGCGAACGTGTGTGTCCAGGCGCAGGCCATCGATGTATTCCATCGCGAACCAGAAACAGCCGTCTTCACTGCGACCGCCGTCGATCAGGCGCGCGATGTTGGGATGATCAAGTCCGGCCAGCAGCTCTCGCTCTCGCTGCAATAGCGTCTGTGCCGATGCGTTGCGCAGTTCGCCACGCACCCATTTGAGGGCAACACGCTGTTCAAAAACGCCGTCTGCGCGCGCCGCGAGGAACACCGTCCCCATCCCGCCATGCCCGAGTTCGCGCTCGATACGAAATGCGCCGATCTGGTCACCCGGCTGCGGTGCCCGCGGTCCGGCGACCGTTTCGATCAAACGCGCGAACAGCGGGCCGCGCATTGCTCCGCCAGGACTGAGGAAATTTGCATCGTTCATCGCGGTTCCCCAGGCAGCGGTAGGTGTGCTCAGGCCAACTGCTGGCGCAGCCAGATGCGCGCCTGCTGCCAGTCGCGCTGTACGCTGCGCTCGCTGACGCCTAATGCTTCTGCGGTTTCGGTTTCGGTCAGGCCGGCGAAATAGCGGCATTCCACCACCTTTGCCTGGCGCGGTTCGATCGCATCCAGCTGCTGCAGAACATCATCCAGCGCAATCATCTCCTGCGCCTGGCGAAGCTCGGTTGGGTCCACGTCGTCCAGCGAAATCCCGCGTTCGCCACTGCCGCGCTTGCTGGCCAGCCGCTCACGCGCGAAATCGACGATGACCTGGCGCATCACCCGGGCGGCCAACGCAAAGAAATGGCCGCGGTCGCGAATCGGTGCGTCGTAGCCGATCAGGCGCAGATACGCCTCGTGCACCAGGCCGGTGGTTTCCAGTGTGTGTCCGGCCTGACCCTTCAGCTGACGGTGCGCCAGTCGTCGCAGCTCACCGTAGACCTCGGCAAAAGCCTGCCGTAGCGCTTCGGGGTCGCCGATTCGCGCCTGTTCCAGCCAAGTTGCAGCGACATGCGGATCTGTCATGAGCCGATTGTTGCGCAATCACGTGGGTTTGGCGTGGCGGGATTTTCCATGAAATTCCGTGAGTGGGGGAGACATCCGGCAATTTGTCGGCAATGAGGGCTTTGTGTGCACACGCTACCGCGACTCGCCATCGGCTTTCTCTTGTTCAGCTTGAGCGCGAGTACGCTCGCCAACTGCACCATCTATGTCACCCACAATGGCGACGCCAATGCGCCGTTCTGGACGTTCACCGACGGCAGCAATAATCAGATGCTGCTGCGCGAAGCGGTCGAAGTCGGCAAGGGCGACGCCCGTTGCTACACCAGTTTCGAGAAGGATCGAATTGTCGGCGGCAATTTCGTCAACGACCCGGTTTTCTGCGGCACGTTTGATAACTCGCGCAATTGGCGACTTTCGGTCGGTGATCCGGGTTGCGGTCCCAACAACGCCGACACCGTTCAATTCTGGGACAACATTAATGGCGGAACGCAGATCAATCTCGGCGCGCAGCTAATGGTCGATCCGCGCGACAGTATCGATGGCGCCGCGCTCGCTGCTGGCGCCCGCACCAACATTGCGCTGGTCGGTCCCGGCCCTGGCGGGCCGACCAGCAACACCGGCGCGATCGTGTTTGATTTATTCAGCTCGGTTCCCGCCAGCGGCTCGGTGCGCAATCTGTATATCGACAACTTTCGAGGCAAGGGCGTCTGGGCGCAGCGGGTGAACGGATTGTCGATCAAAGGAGTGGTTTTCTCGCGCATCAGCACCGATCAGTTCGGTTTTGCCTATGGCGTCGTGCTGGGCGAATACAGCGGACCCGAAGCCGGCGGCTACTGTGTTTTTGGTGCACAGATTGGCGGCACCGGCAGCGGCGAGCAGAACTACTTCTATGACATCGCCTACACGGCGATCAGCATCTGGGACACCTGCAGCGGAGACAGCTCTGATCGCAACAACAAGATATTCAACAACTACATCGGTATGTGTGAAGAGCTCGACACCGGCTTCGGTCTCGATGGTTGTCCAAACGGAACGCCCAACCCGGGCATTGGGCAACGCGGCATCCGCATTCTCGAAACGCCCAATACGCGAATCGGTGGCAGTGGTGTAAACGAGGGCAATTTCGTCGCGCGTTCGGCGGTGGCGGGTATCGTCCTCAGCGGGACGCGCACCCGCGATACACGCGTGCTGGGTAATGTGGTCGGGTTGTCGCGCACCGGCCTGGGCGGACGCGGCAATGGCGAAGGCATACAGCTGACCAGTGGCGCGCTGCAAAATCAGATTGGGGACGTCGGCGTGGGTGCGGGCAATGTTATTTCGAGCAATACCCTGCATGGCGTCGTCATCGGCGTCGGCGACGGCAACAGCGTGAGCGGCAATATCATTGGTCTGAATGCCGCGCGCACGCAGTTGCGCGGAAACGGCAGCGACGGTGTGGCGGTGCACGTTGGCGCGACCGGTGCAGTGGTGCGCAATAACGTGATCGCCGGCAACAGCGGGCAGGGGGTCTATCTCGGCGGTAGCAGCGGCGCTCTGGTCGAGGGCAATGTGATTGGTCTGCGCGGATTTTCCAACAACAGCAACGACAACACCGCCAGCGGCAATGCGCAGGCTGGCATTTGGATCGACAGCGGCGCCAACAACGTAGTCGGCGTCGGCAATCGAATCGCAGCCAACGGCGGCGCCGGCGTGCGCATCTCAGGGGAAGGCGCCGATGGCAGCGTGCTCAAAGGCAGCGTGATCGGACTGTCTGCGGGCGGCGATTTGCGTCCCAACGCCGGTGGTGGTGTGTTGATTCACGATGGTGCCGATGGTGCAACGATCGGCGGCGCAAACAGCAGTGATCGCAACATCATCAGCGCCAATACCGGCGCCGGCGTGCGCGTAGTCGGGCCCGACATTAACGGATTGCTGGTGCGCGGTAATTACATCGGCACCTTTGCCAGTGGCAGCGGCGATGCCGGCAACAGCGGTCGCGGCGTGCAGCTGGAAGGGGCGGTCAGCGAAGCGATCATCGCGCTCAACATTATTTCCGGCAATGGCGGCGATGGTCTGGCGTTGATCGGCGTCAGCGGCGGGCCGCAGGTGCAGGGCAATATCATCGGTCTGGATTTCGCTTTGGCGGCACTGCCCAATGCGAGTGCCGGCGTGGCGCTGCTATCGGGCACCACGGGCGCGACGATCGGTGGTGGCACCGTTCCCAACACCATTGCCGGCAACGCGAACTTTGGCGTCTTCGTCGCTGATCCCGGCACCATCAACAACACCATCATCGACAATGTGATCGGCAGCAGCGTTGCAGGCCGCGCCAACGGCGCCGGCGGCATCACCTTGCGTGCCAGTGCCAACAACAACATCGTCAGCAATAACACGGTAATCGGTCACAGCAGCGGCCCCGGCATCGAGATTATCAATGCCGACAACAACAATATTCGCGGCAACCGCGTCGGACTGACCAGCACCGGGGCGGCGGCCGGCAATCAGGCGGGCGTGCGCGTGGTCGGAGGCGCCAGCGCCAACACCATTGGCGGCACGGTCAGCGAGCGCAATTACATCGGGGGCAATGCGCTTTACGGCATCACCTTTGCCGAGTCCAATACCAGCGACAACGTTGCCTCGAACAATTACATCGGCGTTGACCTGCTCGGCACCACGGCGCGACCCAATGCGCTTGGCGTGTTGATCGAGGGCGCGGCACACAACAATGTGATAACGCAGAATCTGATCAGCGGCAACAGCAGCGACGGCGTATGGATCAAAGACAATGGCAGCATCAGTAACGTGGTGCAGCGCAATCGCATCGGCCTGGCACCGACCGGCACCGCGATCGTCGGCAATGCGGGCAATGGCATTCGTATCTCTGGAAATGCCAACAGCACGTTTATCGGGGGCTTGCCGGCACAAGCCAACGTCATCAGCGGGAACGCTGGTGCTGGGGTTCGCATCGAATCCGGTGTTGGCAACGACCTCAACTACAACAGTATCTTTGGCAATACTGGACTAGGCATCGATCTGGGCGGCCTGGGCGTTACGCCCAACGACGTGCTCGACGCTGACACCGGCGCCAACGGCCTGCAGAACTTCCCCGGCTTGAGCAACGTGTTGCAAAACGGTGCCATGGTTTCGATGACGGTGACGCAAAACGGGCTGGCGTCGACTTCGCACGGCATCGTGTTCTACGCCAATAGCGGTTGCGACCCCAGCGGCAACGGCGAAGGTGAAGTGATATTGAACGGCGTAGCGCTGAGCACCAATGCCAGCGGTCTGGGCACGGCCAATGTGATGCTGCCACTGCCCTCGGCCGCGCTGGTCCCAAGGTTCTCCGCAACATCATCCGCTGCGGTGGCAGCCGGTCAAAACACCTCCGAGTTTTCGCCGTGCGTGGTCAACGGCGCACTGCTGCCGCAAATCTTCGCCAGTGGCTTCGAGGCTGTAAACCAAATCATCGCGCAGGAAAAGACCGAACACGCACATGCCCAGTTCAGCAGCATTGAGCGTGTCGACGAAAATAACGCAACGCTTTCATTGGTCCTCGACAATGCAACGGTCAACACTTTGCCGGCGCACAGCTTCAGCATCGTCAGCGATCGCGGCGTGATCGTCGAATCGATTGAAACGCAAGGCATCGCCTGTGCGTTGCTCGGCGCCATCGTATGTGAGGTGCCGGCATTGAAAGCGGGTCAGCGTGGGACCGTAGTGATTGGCCTGCGTGTCGGTCCAGACGCTTTGACGATGACCGTGAGTGAGACGGACAAGGCGAACAAATCACTGCGGCGACGTCAGTTCATGCTGATGCCTTATTGACGTTCGCGGACCGGAACCAATCTTCACTCGGCGGGGTCAGCAATGACCCATGGTCATCCAGTCCCTCAACCCCTATCGCGTCGAGCGCAGTCTGCTGTGGCGCAATCGTTGTGCTGAGTGGCGCGCACACCGCAACGAGAGCACTTTTCATGCGCTGACCTGGCTGCTGTTGACCACGCTTGCAATGCTGGGCTTATGGCAGGCGTGGCCACAGCTGACCGCATTTGTCGAGCTGAGTATCACCCGCTGGCCGATCGTTTCGATATTGGTTTCGACCTGGGCGCTGGCGCAGCACCAGTCGCTGGCTTTGCGCGGGCAACGCGAGCGCTGGTCGCGCCATTGGCTGGTTGCTCAGCCGATTGCCGAAGCGCTGCACCATCGTATTCTGATCTGGCAGACGCTGTTGCGGGCGATGCTGCAGTGGCTGAGCGGTGCTTCGTTGCTGCTCGGTGCGCGGGCGTCGATCGCTGTGCAGTTGAGTTGGTTCGGCATCGTCATGCTCGCAATGATCCTGGGTTGGCGCGAAGTCAAACGCAGCAGCCGCACCATGTTCAGCGCGCCGTGTCGTCAATCGGTTTTTGCGCATCAGGGAAAGGGCAGCTTGTGGACCTGGCAGTGGACCGAAGCCGCTGCCGGTCTAGCACCCTATCGGGTATCGCGTCTGGCCTGGCTGTTGCTGCTGATTCCCACCGGTCATTGGAGCGCCATACCCATCGCCTTTGTAGTGATGGCGCTGGCAGTCGCGGTGGTGGCCTGGTCGCGCAGTCTCGCGGTGATGCCGGCAGCGCAGCGACTGCTTTTGGCGCAGCCCTTGCCGGCGCGACGATTGCTCCTTGGGTGCGCCGCATTTCCACTGTTGTTGCTGATCATGGTGACGATTGGCTTGCTGGGGTTGCTGGGCCTGGTGGACAAACTGCAATGGGGACTGCCGCTTGCCACCGGACTGGCGATGCCGGCTTTGCTGCACTGGGCATGTACCGCTGCCGAACGTCACCGACCCGCCCGCATCGGCCTGCTGTTGAGACTGCATCTGGCCGTTCTCGTCGCAACCCTGCAGGCGATGCCGATTCTGCTCGCGCCGGTGTGGCTGGTGCAGATGTCGGTGCTGCTGCGTCGTGGGTTGCAGAAATGAGAGAATTTCAGAAATGAGGATGTGCCTGAGCATCGAACAACTGCACCACCGCTATGGCAACAACGAAGTGTTGCGCGGTGTTGACATCGAGCTCAATGCCGGCGAGCTGGTCGGTCTGATCGGCCCCAACGGCGCTGGAAAAAGTACGCTGCTGCGTTGTATTGCCGGACTCGAACTGCCGAGCAGTGGTCGCGTGCGCATCGACACCATTGATATCGCTGTCGATCCACTCTCGGCGCGCCGTCGGCTCGGCATGGCCGTCGAGCCGGAGCGCCTGCCGCCGCTGTTGACTGGCCAGCAATGTCTGGAATTGGTCGCCGACTTGCGCGGCGCATCGGATGCATTGCCGCAATGCCTGGCGCTCAGCGAGGCGCTCGGCCTCGCGCCCTGGCTGGCGCGACGGGTGAATGAGTACTCGCTGGGCACCCGGCAAAAGCTGGCAATCGTGCTGGCGTTGATCGGAGCTCCGTCCTTGCTGGTGCTCGATGAAGTGCTCAACGGACTCGACCCGCTCGCTGGCTATGCACTCAAGCGCGAGCTGCGTTTGCGCGCCGACTCCGGCGCCTGCGTCTTGTTGGCCACGCATGGTCTGGAAGTGGCCGAACGCTTTTTGGACCGCGCTGTGCTGCTGCTCGACGGACGTGTTGCTGCCGACTGGGACGCCGAAGCGCTGACTGCGTTTCGCGCCGACCCGCAAGGCGGTCTGGAACACGCGGTGGTGGCGATTCTGCGCCAACAATCGCTGGAGCGAAGCTGATTCCACCGTGACTGTTTCAGCCAGGAAATGTGCGCAGTGTTGCGATTGAACGATCATTCCAGTGCTCAGCTGGTGCACAATCGCGCATCCGGCTTTGATTACGGTCGTGGCCGTGCAAGCTTGCTGGGCAGCATCAGGGGAGCAAACCATGCCGAATGCCATTTTTGCGCCGCGCCGCGTGCTGGTTTATGCGGTTGGCGTTCTCGCCTGCATCGGTCAGCACGGCGTGCTGGCGCAGACCGTCGCCGGCGCCAACGAATTCTGGCTGGCGCCGCCCGACGTGACCGATCTGCACAACTTGCCCGGCGGTGAGCCGCTGTATCTGATCTGCGTCTCTACCGGCCCTGCGGCGACCATCACCGTGGATCTGCCGGCCAACGGCGCGTTCGTTCCGTTGGTGCAATCGGTGCCGTCCAATGGCTTCCGCCGATTCAACCTTACTGCATTCAAGTCCCAGTTGGAAACACGTCCGACCAACACCATTGCCAACACCGGGCTGCACGTGGTGGCGTCGGCCAGAGTGGTGTGTCACTACGAGATTGCCAATACCAACAACAGCGATATGTGGGCACTGAAGGGCAATGAGGCATTGGGCCAGGAGTTCTACATTCCCTTGCACAAGCATGCGCCATTCAATAACGAGGTCTCGTTCGCTGCACCGCATCAGGCGTTTGCTTCGTTTGATATCGTGGCCACGCAGAACAATACGAACGTCACGATCTATTCGCCAACGCCGGTCGACGGGCACGCTGCCTTGCAGCAGTTCTCGATTACGCTCAACCGCGGCCAGACCTATTCCGGCGGCTGGACCGGTGCCAATTGGCAGTTGCCCACCACGCATCCCGTGGGCGCGGTGGTGATTGCCGACAAACCCATCGCGGTATCGATCAAGGATGACTCGACGCACAACCCATCGGGCGGCTGCTATGACCTGATCGGCGACCAGATTGTGCCGGTCAGCATGCTGGGTGAGGATTACATCGCGGTCAAAGGCTCGCTCAACAACACAGGTGACGAGAGCGTGGTGTTGATCGCCACGCAAAACAACACCCAGGTATTTCTGGATGGTGCGGTGCTGCCGGTGGTTACCTTGTTCGCTGGTGAGTACTACCGGGTGGACATGGACTATTTGTCGACGAGTTCGAACAATGCGGTCTATGTGCACGCCAGCAAGCCGCTCTACGCGATGCATGTCACCGGCTTCGGCTGCGAGTCGGCGATGGCACAAATGCCGCCGCTGTATCGCGGTGGCTCGCGACAGGTCGACATTGGTCGTTCCGACGCGCAAACGTTTTATCTGTTCTTGTTGGCGCCGAGCAATGCGGTGAATGGCTTCAGTACAGTGGGCACCGGTACTGCCACCATCAATCCGCTGAGTTTCGTGACGGTGCCAGGTACCGGCGGCACATGGAGCGCAGCGCGCATCCAGTACAACACCACGCAAATGCCGGTGGACACTGCGCTACGGGTTAGCAATTCGCTGGGGCACTTCGCGCTCGGCGTGGTCAACGGCGGCGCCAGTTCCGGTGCAAAGTACACCTATTATTCCAACTTCCGCGCTGCGGGCGGCTTCACGGTAGCCAATGTGCCCTCGTCAGCAACGCTGCCGGAGCCCGGTGCTGCGCTCAGTTTTACACTGACCGTCAGTAACGACAGCGCCGCGGCCGCGACGCTTATTACTCTGGTCGACGACCAGCATGGCAATGTGCACGGCCAAGGCAACTGCATGCTGCCGCAGCTCATCGCGCCGGGGTCTTCGTACGTGTGCAGCTATCCGGCGAGTGTCAGCGGCAACGCCGGTCAGGTGCTGAGCAACACCGTTACCGCCAGCGGCAATCAGTTTGATGTTCCGTTGATGGCCAGTGGTGGCGCCAGCGTTACCTTTACTGATGTATTGCCAACTGCCTCGATGCAGAAAACGGCCAGTCCGACCTTGCTCGACGTCCCTGGCGGCATGGTCACGTTTACCGCGCGTGTCGGTAATGCCAGCGCTGCCGAGTCCGCGACTCTGAGCGCCTTGCTCGATGATGTGCACGGCAATCTTTCCGGCCAGGGAAATTGTCTGCTGCCGCAGAGCATCGCGGTGGGCGCGTTTTACCAGTGCACATTCACTGCTTTTGTCGGTGGCCTTGCCGGCTCGGTGGAGGTGGACACGATTACCGCGACGGTGTCCGACGACGAGGCCAACCTCGCCAATGCCCAGGGCACGGCCAGCGTGATGATTGGCTTCGGCATCTTCCAGGATGGATTCGAGCAGTAGCAAGATATCGCGTGCGGTTTACTCGAATCCACTCGCAAACATTGTGTCCGGGCAGTCCACGGCCTGCGCATCGACCACGATATGAAACGAGGGGTTGTTGGTCATATCGGCCGCGTCCTGATTGAAGATGGTCCAGCGCGCGATCGGTGGTGGCGCGTAGTACACGCCCACATTGTGGTTGTTGATGAGGGTGGATGTGGCGTCCTGCGTGACGTGGAAGCGTGCACAACGGTGGTCGTTGAGCAGCGGGTGATCAAGATAGGTCAGGTTGCCAAAAGTATTTCCGGCAGTGGCGCGGTGCCTGTATGCGTTGTTGCTGGGCGGCTGAAAGTACACATTGAAGCCGCCGTTGGCCGGCATCAGCAGACCGTCGAGCCGCTCCACGCGCCAGGAGCTACCCAAGTAGCTCACTGCCAGTGGCGACGCCACGTCGCTGACCGTCGACCCGTTTCCTGGGTTGCGCGTTACCAGCAGGATGTAGTCGGCGTGATTGTTCAGATCATCGTTGCTGAGTGTAGTCAGCGAGCCGGTGGTATTGCCGGCGCTGTTGAAGTGGTCATAGCGACCCGACCCTGCGCCCGGCGCGTACAGGTTGAAAGCGGCGCCGGCGCTGAAGTTGAGCAGGTCTTCCTGGCGCAACTGCCAGCGTGCCGTTGTGGTGTTGTAGCGCAGGCTGACCGGGTGGTCGTTGTAAATGCTGCCAAACCCGTTCGGGTTCCAGTTGCCAACGACGTGCGGTGCGGCCTGTGCAAAACCATTCAACAGCGGGTTGTCGACCGTAGCCGTGCTGCCAGGCGCCACGCTGGGCACGCGATGCAACAAGGTCTCGTCGCCGGCTTCGAACGCGCCGATGTCCAGGACATTGGACTTGCTGACACTATTGGCACGCTTGAATCGACGCAGACCGTCGCCATCGATACCCGGCAAGCCATAGGCCAGGTTGACGGCGGCCAGTGCAGTGCTCACCAGCTGATCGATTGCCGGCGAGCCTGGAAGCAGGCGCGGGTCGCCTGGCACCGACCTGAGCAGCGGATCGGCGAACACCGAAGTTGCGCTTAGCCCGGGTGTGGACGCTGTTTCCAAACACTGGAAGAACAGATTGTCGCGGTCGCTGATGCCCGAGGTGGCGCCGCTGCGCTGCAGTCCGGCCGAAGTCAGATAGGCGAACAGATTGCCACCGATTTCGCCGTTCGCCGTCACCGCAGTTTCGGCGAAAACGTCAATGCCGCTGTGTGCATCAACCACCGTGTTGTGCAGCGCCCTGAGCGACAAGCTGCCATCGTAGACATCGATCTTGATTCCGTCGGCAAAGCGCGTTCCCGCCTCCACGCTGCGTACGACATTGTTCAGCACCAGCCCGGACAGTGTTCCGCCAGTCACTGAGATCAGGCTGCCCTGACGCAGATAAATGCTTCCCGCGCGACCACCGAACACGTGGTTGCCCAGCACCTCCGTATGATGCGAGCGATCCTGGGTGTTGACCAGAATTCCGATCGAGGTGTTGCCGGTTGCCACCACGCGATTGCCGTCGATGCGACCAGTGCTCATGCCGCTGCCGCTGTCGAGTACCTGCATCGCCGCACGCAAGGCGCCGTCGAAGGTGTTCCAGAAATAGTTCAGTTCGTTCTGTGAGATCTCGTAACGCAGTGTCGTTGTCGTGCTCGAACTCTTGACCACACTGATTTCGGAAATTCCCGGAAAGGATTCGAGTACACGGTTGTTGCGGATTCGGGCAGTGGCTGTGCTGCCGCCGTTGATGGTCAGCGCGATGTAACCACGCTGCAGCTCGAACCCGTCGACTTCCCAAGTCCAGGCGCCGGCAGCATTGACCGTGCCGCTGATTGCCCTATCGACGGCCAGGATCGGGCGGTAACCGATGGCAGCGCGCAGCACGAACGGTTTGTTGATGATGATGGTTTCAGCGATCACCGAGTTGGTTGCCACCAGAATCGTATCGGCGGCGGCACTGCCTTCGACGCAGGTCTGCAACGTGGTGCTGCACGGTGCGGTGGCGGACGGCCAGCTGCGAACCAAGGCCTGCGCCTCGCCCACGCCGAGCAATGTGATCAGCACAAGGGCGGAAAGGTAACGGGGCATGGCGCACTCCAGCAGGTTGGTCTTCCTCCTATTCGCAGAACGACGCTCGCAACGGACAGCAAGAAACCAGGCAGGCCCGCGCCCGTCCCGTCACAGCGAATGCGCCAGCAGGGTCAGCGCCTAACCACTGCGGTGACTAAGGAACCTCTGAACAAGTTCGGAGCCGCGATAGCCCCTGAGTCAGGGGGCGAAAAACCGCAGGTTTTTGGGGGTTTGGCCAGCAATGAGCAGCGTGGCGAAGACGAAGTGGTGACTTATTCAGACCTTCCCTAAGGCACTTCCGGCAGGGTGTAGGCCAGATCGTAGGCGTGCACGCCGTTGGCAATGGTGATGGTCAGACTCCCAACCAGACCCTGCAACGCTTCGGTTCCCGAGTCGGGCACGACAGTCACGGCCATCTGACCGACGCCCCGTGTCATCGTGCCGTTGTGCTGCAGCGCAAAGCTGCCGCTGCGACCTTGCAGCGTGCCAGTAACCACTTCAATCGACACGTACGCCGCAGAGCCTTCGACCGGTGAGCGAATCATCAGCATCTGGCCTTTACTGCTGCCGTTCAGGTCACCATGAAAAGTCTTGTCATTGCTCATTCGGCCGATCGGCGAATCGGGGCCGTGCGCGTCAGATGGCAGCGGCAACAGTTTCACGTCAAAGGTGCCGGTGGCATGTTGGGTCATTGCGCTTTGCTCCAGATGGCGTGCGGGTTTGGCGGGTTTTTGTGCGTGTGCGATGGCCGCTGCAGACAGGCACAATGCCAGGCCGGAGAGCACAGCGGTGAAACGTTTTTGCGTCATCATCATGGAAGCTCCGTCATCGGCATCAAGTGATTGGTTCCGTGCGATGGATCCGTAGACTAACCCGACCCATCCACTGTGTGTCCATTGCAGCGGAGTTTGCGCGACGATGATTGGAGAAACGCGACAGTTGGCTGACCAGGTGGCCGCAGCGGGCGATTCGGTCACTGTGTTGGCCGGCGTCGGACCGGCGCGCGGCGTGCTGCGAAGCGCGGCCGGACCGGGGCACTTTCGGCACGAACGGCACGCCCCGGCACCGCCGTTATGCGCTTTCGTCGAGCACTACTGGATGGTGCACTGGGATCTGCGCGGACATGCGCCGCAGCTGCGCGAAACTTTGCCGCATCCATCGGTGCATCTGTTGATTGAGCAAGGTCACTCGCGCATCGCCGGCGTTGCCACTGGTCGCTTCTCGCGTCTACTCGAAGGTCAGGGCGGTGTGTTCGGCGTGAAATTCACACCGGGTGGCTTTCGGCCGTTCCTGCGGAAGTCTGTGTCCACCATCACCGATCGGGTACTAGCGCTGACGGATGTATTTGCGCATGGCAGCGATCAGCTGGTGCACGAACTACTTGCGCAAGCGGACAGCGCCGGCATGATCGACGTTGCGTCACGTTTTTTGTGCGCGCATCTACCCCCGGTCGATGTCGATGCCACCCGCGTTGCCGAGATCGTGCGCGCGACGATGGACGACCGCAGCATCACCGCCGTGGACGAACTTGTGCAGCGCCTGGGTATCAACAAGCGCGCACTGCAACGACTGTTCGCGCAATACGTTGGTGTCAGCCCGAAATGGGTGATCAACCGCTATCGCCTGCACGAGGCGCTCGAACTGCTGAGCGCAGGTCGCCCCGCGGACTGGCCAGCGCTGGCGCTATCGCTCGGCTACTTCGACCAATCCCATTTCATCCGCGATTTCAAGTGTCTGGTGGGCAAGACGCCGACCGAATACAGCAATGCGCTATCGCCGGTTACGGCAGCAGGTAAGGCCGCATCACCTCGACCATCCACGCCATGAATGCCTGAACGCGTCGCGGCAAGTGCCGGCGATGGGCGTACAGCAGGGTTGCCGGCATCGGCGCCGCACGGTATTGCGGCAGCACTTCGACCAGCGTTCCACTCGCCAAATGTACGCGCAATCCCACATCGGGCGCCTGGATGATCCCCAGCCCGGCGAGACAGGCGGCCTGGTAGGCATCAGAATTATTTACCGTGAGCGCACCGGTCATGGCGACGAAGCGTTCCTCACCGTGCTCGTCCAGATACTCGAATCCGTCCGACTTGGCTCCGAGCGTCGGTACATAGTGCACCAGTCGGTGCCCGGCCAAATCGTCGGGGTGCAGCGGCGCGCCGTGCGCGGCGATGTAGTCACGACTGACCACGTTGATGATGCTGAATTGTCCGAGCGGGCGCGCAACCAGGGCGGAGTCGCCCAGCGTGCCCACCCGCAGCACACAGTCGAAGCCTTCGCGAACCAAATCGACGCGGCGATCGGTGCTGCTGAGTTCGACTTCCAGTCCTGGATGCGCGCGCAAAAACTCCGCTAGTCGTGGCATCACGATGTTTTTGGCGATACCGCTGGACATATCCACGCGCAGCCTGCCGCTGAGCGCAGACTGCCCGAGCTGAAACATTGCACTCAGCTCATCCATATCAGCGAGCACGTCCTTGCTGCGTTCGTAGAACACCCGGCCATCCTGGGTCATCTGCACCTTGCGCGTAGTGCGATGCAAAAGGCGCGTGCCGAGCATCGCTTCGAGTTGCTGCACCGCGCCGGAGACACTGGCCTTGGGCAGTCCCATGCTGTCCGCCGCCTGGGTGAAGCTGGCCAGCTCCGCTACGCGAAGATAGATCTGCATGGCTTCGAGCTGGTTCACGTCGCACCCCAGGCATTGTTCGAATTTCCTGAACAGATTAATCGCATGCGCGCGGTTTATCAGCGGGCCGAGCAACAATATGCTGGTTCCACATCGCAGCCGCAGACCGGCCCGCGACGCTAGCCACCCATCGTTCGGAGCACACATGAACAGCAAAATCGCCATCGTGACCGGCGCCAGCCGCGGCCTGGGCAAAAATGCCGCCCTCAAACTCGCCGCCAGCGGCGTCGATGTCATCCTCACCTACCACAACCAGAAGGCCGAAGCTGAAGCAGTGGTCGCCAGCATTGAACGGCTCGGTGCGCGCGCCGTTGCGCTGCAGTTGGATGTTGCCGACAGCGGTGCCTTCGCTGGTTTTGCAGCACGGGTGAAAATGCTTCTGCAATCAATCTGGCAGCGCGAGCAGTTTGATTTCCTCGTCAACAACGCTGGTTTTGGTATCCATGTCGGTTTTGCCGAGACCAGCGAGTCCCAGTTCGAGCAACTGATGAGCATCCACTTCAAAGGCGTGTTTTTCCTTACCCAAAGCCTGTTGCCGCTGATTGCAGATGGGGGCCGAATCGTGAATATTTCCACCGGCCTCACCCGCTTTGCCCTACCCGGCTACGCCGCCTACGCCGCGATGAAAGGCGCGATCGAAGTACTGAGTCGCTATATGGCCAAGGAACTCGCTCCGCGTCGCATCGCGGTCAATGTCGTTGCGCCTGGCGCCATCGAAACCGACTTCGGCGGCGGCGCGGTCCGTGACAACGCCGAGCTCAATAGCGGCATTGCAGCGCAAACTGCGCTCGGTCGCGTCGGCCTGCCAGACGACATCGGCGGCGTCATTGCTTCGCTACTGGCCGACGACAGCCGCTGGATCAACGGGCAGCGTATCGAAGTGTCGGGTGGTGTGTTCCTTTGATTTGGCGCGCTGACAGATCTGCGCCGCGCGCTGACGACTGCACCACGCTACTCGAAACCATCGCGCATGATCAGGCTACTGTCATCGCGCTCGACGGCGCCAATGTCGGGCGCCACACCCACGTAGGCATCGTTGATACCCGCAATGATCACACCGCCATCCACGGCTGCACTAGCGGCGGTGGGACGAAAGTCTCCGGCGTATGGGGCTTCCAGGTTCGGCGCGGCTGCGCGGCCATTGAGCTCTTGAGACAGTCCCGACTGCAGCGCGGCGAGCGATGCGTAGGTAGTTCCCTGCCAACGCACGAAGCGCGTGGGATCGGTGCTGTAGAGCAGGTCGTAGTCGAGGTCGAGCGCGATCGTGTTGACTTTTTCCAGCACGTAGCGAGTGCCGGCGATGATGTTGTTGCGGCTGCGCAGACTGGTGCTGGTGCCCGGCGTCAACAGCGTGATCGCGTTGGTGGCAGGCGCATTG
>JANMSL010000701.1:0-3477 GCA_031389245.1 Lysobacterales bacterium
GCGCGCCGGAGACCGCGGCGGGTGCGGCGGCCGCCACCGCCGCAGCTTGCGACTGCGCTTCGTCAGTAGCGGCCTTTTGCGTGGCGCCCGGTGTCTGCGGGCCGCTACCTTCACGGCGTAGTCGCGGCGCGCTCATGACCAGGTTGGGCAAGATGTGACTTTCGATCAGGTACTTGTTGACTCCGTCGTAAATCGCTTCGATTTCCTGCATGACATGGCGATCGAATACCTTGAACAGCAGATGGCGGTGTTCGGCTGGCAACTCGAATCCATCCATGGATAGCCGCAGACATTCGCAAAGTCGTTGCGGGCCAATCGGTAAATCCTCAGGCTCGAACGCTGGCATCGCCACCAACACAGCAAAGCGTTGACCGAGCGCGAACAGCTTCTGGCTGAGCTTGATTTCGGCACGGCTGGCCGCTTCCAGCAGCGCCAGTGACTCCTCGAATTCGCTGGCAACCACCAAAGTGAGCGCATCGCGTTGGTTGCTGCGCGCACGGCTGAACGCCGGGGCCTCGCGCGTACCGGCACAGTCGGCCAGCGCCCCCTCCAGATGCATCAGGAAGCGCGGCGCGATATCCGCGCGCGTGCGGCGTATTTCACGCAATGACTCAAAGCAGCGTTGTTGCTCCTCATTGCTGCGCGATTGCTCTGCCATGCGAAACAATGCCTGCTCGTACTCGTTGAGCGTGTGCCGCAGTGAGCGTTCCAGTTCGCCGGCAAGGTGCGCAAAGACGCCCTCAAGCGCGGCGCGTGGCCTGGGCAAGAATGGCCGATCCTTCAATGAGGATGGCGCTTCCTTGGGCGTAGCGCGCGAAGTTGAACTGGAACCGGGGGCGTCCATGACAATTCCTGACGAAGTGGGATGATTCTAGCCGGCAATTTTCTCCGCTTGTAAGACCTGAGGCACAGTGAATTGAAGAGCATTGTGACGTGCGGGGCATTGACACGCACCCGCGGCGCTATCGCAGCGGGTGCATACCGACCATCAGTTGTCGGCGACGATGGCAATCACGCCCGAGCGATCCAAAGTGTTGTAGCCATGCGCCAGCTCGTAAGGCTTGTCCAAGGCATTGTCGATGCGGGCTTCGACGCGCCATACACGGTTGAACGCGAAAGCGGCGCGCAAGTTGAGCAGGCCGTACCCGGGCAGGGACGCAGCAAAGTCCTCGCGATCGGATACCAGCAGAAACTCGCCACCCAACGACAGGCCATTGGCAAAGCGGTAGTCAGCGACGCTGGTCCATTTTCGCCCTGGGCGTCGCAGCAGATCGTTGCCGGTAATCGCGTTCTGTGCATCCTGTAAGGTGATGCTGTTGCGTAAGCTCCAGGCGTCCAGATCGAGCGAATGCGTCAATTCGATGCCCTTGATCTCGGCGCGGGCGATGTTCTCCGCTTGAAAAGTGTTGCCGCCAGTGAACGAAATCAGATCGCGAATTCGCGACGAGAACGCCTGCAGCTGCAGCGTCTGACCTTCGCCCAGTTCGAACTGAAGGCCGAGTTCAAGACTTTGCGACCGCTCCGGATCTAGGTCCGGGTTGCCGGCAAACAGACCGCCGAATCCAGGCGAAAACTGTTCGTTAAGCGTGGGCGCACGAAACCCCTCACCATAATTGACCAGCAATCGCGCCGAGTCGGTGACTCGCCAGCCCCAGGCCGCCTGGAGACTGGTGTCGCCGCCGAACTCGCTGTTATCGTCGTGGCGCGCGGCGATTTCGACTTCGTGCGCTTGCAGACTGCGCCGGTAGCCGAGGTGCAATGCACGATTATCACGACGTTCGTTGATGATCGCGCTGTTGTCGAAACTGGAAATGTCGCGGCCATGTTCCCGCACATAGTTGACGCCGGCATGCAGCGTCGAATTCTCATTCAACGCCAACTGGTTTTGCCAGTCGAGTGTGCGTCGGCGCGAATCGAAGATGCTGAAATAGGCCGCAGTTTCCAGCCGATCAGAGGCGCTACCAAGCGCAAGCCGATGCGACCAGGCTGAATTGATATCGCCGCTCAAACTAAGACCGATGGCCGTGTTCTCGGCCAACGTGAGTCCTTGGTCGAACTCGGCTTGGGCGTCGGTACGCAGTGCCGTCAGCGCCAGCTTTTGCTCGCCGATGTCGGCTTCGGCGCGAACACTGGCGTGTTCGTTTTCGTAGCCATCGCGGTCGGGATTGAACGAAAAGCCGTCTTCGTTTTGCGCCGAGACGCCGTCGGTTTCATTGCGTCCCACGGTAAATCCAAGCATTCCGTGTTCGCCGCGCAGCGCGGCGCTTGCATTCGCGGTCAGCGTTCCGTGGGTGCCTGCGCCCGCCCGCATCGACCAGTTTTTCGGCTGCCGGGTGAAAATCTGGATGACGCCGCCGATTGCCTCGGAACCCCAATAGGCTGCCTGCGGACCACGCACGATTTCAATACGTTCAATCTGCGCGATCGGCAGGTGCGCGTAGTCGTAGGCGCCAGAAAGCAGCGAAGACACGCGCACGCCATCGATCAAGACCAGAGTGTGATTTGAGTTGCTGCCACGCAAAAACAGCGACGTGCTCTGTCCGCTGCCGCCGGTGCGGGCCAGGTCGACACCGGGCTGCAGGCGCAATAATTCCAGGAGATCCGGAGCCTGGCTGCGCTCGATGTCTTCGCGCGTAATGACACTGACTGTAGCGAGGGTGTCGTCAACGGTTTCGGCTCTGCGCCGAGCAGTGACCAGGATTTCCTCCTGGCTTGCTGGGACAGTCGCGTCGCCATTTGCGGCGAAGACCGGCAACGCGGCAAGCAAGGCCGCGCAAAGAATGGAAAGACGATTTGTGTTCATTGAAGCTCCAAAGCTCACCCGCTGTTGATGATTGGGGCAGGGTGGGAGCAGATGAAGACGTTCCGCAGCACGGCACGCGCGGCAGGCGACCCCATCATCGCCCGCCGCGATGCCTCAGGTTGTCGTCAGGCCGGTCTCCGGGCTAGGTCGCGATACCACCGGTGATCACCGGTGACATCAGTTCTTCACCTTCCCGCTTGCGCAGTGGTGACTGAAGAACGTTCGAGCCTTACCGTTGCGGGGGCAGCGCCGGATTTGCACCGGCTTCCCGTTTCACCCGTTGTTACGGGCACCTGACTACGGTCAGTCTAGCAGTGAACCGCGGCCGCACGATCGCATTCGACTGAGTTGCGCGAATGCATCAGGGCAAGAACAGCTCGATCAGATTGTTGAGAAAGCGGCTGCCCAGTTCGCTGGGTCGCCAACGTCCAACGTCGATTTCTTCAAGCCAGCCCTGCTTCTGCGCCTGGCCGAGTTGCGACGCGATCTGCCCGCGGGCAAGCCCGGTCATGGCTTCGAATTGCCCTATATCGAAGCCTTCGTTGAGCCGCAGCACGTTGAGCATAAACTCGAAAGGCAGTTGTTCGCTGGTGATTTCGCTCAGGCCACCGAGGCGTGCCGGAGTCGCTGCACGGTCGAGATAAGCGCGCGGGCTTTTCACTTTCCACGGGCGC
>JANMSL010000707.1:0-2447 GCA_031389245.1 Lysobacterales bacterium
GCGGGCGCCGCCCGCAAGCGCAGGCCGTAGCGGCTGAGATCCTGGCCGGCAGTTCCGGACTGGCTATTGCTGACTCGCAGTTCCCGGTTCGATTGCCTTGCATGAATCAGCAACCCCATCCCGCCGGATGTCACGCGCCGTTGGACGGTCGTGCAAAACGCCTGCTGAGTCGCAGGAAGCGGGCGATTTGCAACTCGCCCCGAGGCGCTGAAGGCTCTGCATCAAGCTTCGCGAGGTGGCACGGGCTTTGCGGTGCTTGTCGTGTCGTGGCACTGCCACAGCTTGTAGCCGGTTGCCCAGGAGACCTATGCCCACTTCACTGGCAGCGCTTCCCCGCGCAACCGACGACGAGGAAACAGCGGACGAAATTTCCGATTGCCTGGCGCATTGTGCGAAACTGGCAATTGACCCGATGGAAAGTCCTGAACAACGCATCGGTGAAGTTGCGTTTGGAGGTCAGCTGGTCATCGCTGCGAATCCAGGCACAGGAAGCTACTCTTTGCAGGCCTACGGTTTTCGCGGCGGGGTGCGCGATGTTTGATCGGGGCGTCCCTGGTGCGGAAGTGCAGTTGGAAACGCTGCGCGCCGCTCCTCATGCGTTCGGAGCAACAATGGCATCACCCAGTAAGGAACCGGTGGTAAAGGGGCGCATTCTCGCTATTGATGATGACCGCGCCCTGTTGGAAAACTTCTCCGCTTATCTGAAGCGCGAAGGGTATCGGGTGACCACAGCGGAGACGCTGCAAGACGGACTGCGACTGGCTGCTTCGCAGCCCTTTCATGTGTGCCTGCTCGATCGCAACATCGGCCAGGAGTCTGGCGTTGAAGCACTGCCACGTCTGCGCGAACTGGCGCCCTCGATGCGCGTGATCATGGTTACAGCACATTCGGGCGTGGCCGATGCCGTAGCAGCCATCGCGCAGGGCGCCAGCGACTATCTGGTCAAACCGTGCTCACCTGAGCAGTTGAAGATTGCCGTGGCGCGCCAAGTCGATACGCGTCGCATCCTCGATCGGCTGGATGTATTGGAGCGTGATTCGGCCGGTGCCAGTACTCCTCAGCTGGTGAGCGCCAGCGCGAAAATGCAGGCGGCGATTGACCTCGCGCTGCAGGTGGCACGCACCGACGCGAACGTACTGCTGCTCGGAGACAGCGGCGTCGGCAAGGGCTTGATGGCGCGCGCCATCCATGATGCCAGCCCGCGCGCAATGGCTGCGCTGGTTACGGTCAATTGCCCATCACTCTCTTCGGAGTTGCTGGAAAGCGAGATGTTCGGGCACATCAAAGGTTCATTCACCGGCGCTGTACAGAACACGGTCGGACGCGTCAGTCAAGCGGATGGTGGCAGCATATTTCTCGATGAAGTCGGCGACTTTCCGCTGGCATTGCAGCCCAAATTGCTGCGCTTTATCCAAGACAAGGAATACGAGCGCGTCGGCGATCCGGTGACACGCAAAGCCGATGCCCGCATCATCGCGGCGACCAACCGCGATCTTGATGCCATGGTCAAGGACGGCCGGTTCCGCCTGGATCTGTTGTACCGGCTCAACGTCATCAGCATTACGCTGCCTCCGCTGCGCGAACGGCTGGAAGACCTGGAAGATCTCGCCAATGCGTTTATTCGTCGCTTCGCTGGCAACTATGGCTTGCCTGCCCGTTGCCTATCACCGGGTGCCTTGGCGCGCATGCTTGCCTATGATTGGCCCGGCAACATCCGGGAGCTGCAAAACATGATGGAGCGCGCGGTGATTTTGTGCCGCGAGCCGCAAGTCGGCAGTGAATTGTTGGTGCTTGGTCGCGTCGAGGGCGCCAAAATCGAAGCCGTCGCCGGCACGCCAATGTCACTTGATGCGCTCGAGCGACTGCATATCGAAAGAGTGCTCGGCTCTAGTGACAGCCTGGAGTCGGCGGCGCGCACATTGGGTATCGATTCGTCAACGCTGTACCGAAAACGAAAGGCGTACAACCTGTGATTCTGGTTGCGGATTGAAGCAATGAACACACTAGGCGCGCCAACCTCCGCCAGAAGCATTGCGACCGATCGCAACTCATGGTGGGTGTTGGCAGCTTGGATCATCGTCATCGTCGCCGCAGGCTGGGGTGTCGGTGTTCTATTTGCTCCAGATGCCTGGTTCGCGCAATTGTCCAAGCCGTCGTGGAACCCACCCGGCGCCTTGTTTGGCCCGGTATGGACCCTGCTCTACGTGTTGATGGGCGTCAGCATATGGCTGGTCCGCAAGCAGGCCGATGCCAGCGTTGAAGAACGACGTGTGGCAACGCGCTTGTTTCTGTTGCAGCTGGCATTGAACCTGGCGTGGACGCCGTTATTCTTCGGGCTGCATAATCCACTGCTGGCGTTTGTTGATATCTGCATGCTTTGGGGTGTTGTACTTTGGATGGCAGTAGAGTTCGGCAAAATCAGGCCATTGGCCGGGTACCTGCTGGGG
>JANMSL010000711.1:0-14966 GCA_031389245.1 Lysobacterales bacterium
ACAACCGGATGATTTTCGACGACATGGGTTACGCGCATTTGTTGAAAGCGCGGCCTGAATTGCGTGACCGATTGATCTTGATCGATTCGCTTTACAAAACCCAGTCGCCAACCCGGCATGCCGTAGGTCTTGGAAAGCGAATCGATCAAGATCAATCGGTCACGCAATTCAGGCCGCGCTTTCAACAAATGCGCGTAACCCATGTCGTCGAAAATCATCCGGTTGTAGATATCGTCGGAGATGATCCAGATCTGGTGCTCAACCAGCACATCGGCAAGTGCCTTGATCTCGGCCTCGTCGTAGACCATTCCGGTGGGATTGGACGGGTTGTTGAACAGGATGGCCTTCGTCGTCGGCTTGATCGCCGCACGCAGCTGTGCGGGGGTAAGTTTGTAGTCCTGTTCGGGGCTGCAGTAGATCAGCGTGGACTTGGCCCCCAGTATGTCGGCGATATCCACATAGCTGGTCCAGTACGGCGTCGGGATCAGAATCTCGTCGCCCTCTTCCAGCAACGCGTACATCACATTGAACAACACCTGTTTGGCGCCGATGCCGGTAGCAATATTGGCGCGGGTGTAGCCGGTCAGCCCGCCCTCGTCGAGATGCTTGATGAAGGCATCGAGCAGCGCGTCGGGTCCGCGGTTCGAGCCGTAGCCGCCAGAGTCCTTGGCCAGCGCTGCCGAAGCGGTCTGGTAGACATGATCGCCCGGCAGGAAATTGGGTACGCCGATCGAAAAACTGATGATGTCGCGGCCTTCGGCCTTGAGTTTCTTGGCCCTATCGGCCACTACCATGATCGCGCTGGGCTTGGCACGGCCCATGCGGTCGGCGAGCTTGAGCATCGACGGACTCCGAACTGGATTCTAAAGGGTAATGGGGTGCAACGGGTGAGCGGACATAGCAACTCGTTCGCGGGTCAGCGAGCCGCAGAATTCTAACACGCTGTCATTAACTCGCGACGGCTACCGCGGTTCGCGGAGACGAGCGTATTTAGCGCGCGCCGAGGATTTTGTTCCACTGCTCGACCTCGGTGGCCTTCTGCAGTAGCAGCGGCGCCGTGTCGCCCTCGATGGTGACCGACTCAATGCGATCGCCGCCACGCACCGCATCCACTACCGTTTGGTCCTCCGGGCCGAACACCTTTCCAAACACAGTGTGCTTCCCATCCAGCCAAGGCGTCGCGATGTGCGTGATGAAAAACTGGCTGCCATTGGTGCCTGGACCCGCGTTGGCCATCGACAGCACGCCCTTGTCGTGACGCAACGCCGAGTTGAATTCATCGCCAAATCGATAGCCGGGGCCACCGCGCCCGGAGCCTTCAGGGCAACCACCCTGCACCATGAAGTCCGGAATCACGCGATGGAAAGTCAGGCCATCGTAATACTTGCGATTGACCAGATTGACGAAATTGGCAACCGTCAGCGGGCATTGATCGGCGAACAGGTGCACGCGAATGACGCCACGCGAGGTTACAAAATGGGCGGACAGAGCGGATGCAGACATGAAGTTCTCCTGGTGTGGTCGCGCATATTAATGCAGTTGACGGCGGCAGCGGCATGAGTCGCACTTGTCCAGGCCAGAGGGTATTCGAGCGCGTCGGATCGCGCCGCGCCACCGCGGTCATTTGCATGTGCACGCCTTCGAAGCTTGCCCGGCCAGAGGCTGGATGCATGAATGAACTACTTCTCGGCTATGCTCGGGCTCCAGTAGCCATAGGCTTTCTGGCGGAGGTTCTGGATGCGTTGGGAAACTAAGAGCGGCCACGACGTGCACACCACTCGGGTCCTGTCGCTGGATGCCAACGGGCGCATCCTGGACTGGATGAGTTGGCAGGAGGCTGTGTGCCTCTATGCGCGCGACGCCGTCGCCTGGACCATCGGCGACCCCTGCCTGACCATCCATGGTGGCCATAATCGTTTCAGCGGCCAACAAAGCCTGATCGAGCTGCATCCCATAGTTGCCGGCAAGGGTCGCGCCCGTCCGGGACTGGTCGAGCCAGCCCCGGCGCTGACCAATGCCGCCTTGTTCGCGCGCGATCGGAATTTGTGCATGTACTGCGGCCAGCACTACCACCGCCAGGCGCTCACCCGGGACCACGTACTGCCGTTGTCGCGCGGTGGACGCGACAACTGGGTAAATGTGGTCAGTGCCTGTGTGCCGTGCAATGTGCGCAAGGGCAGCCGCACCCCGCAGCAGGCGAGCATGCCCTTGCTCGCGGTGCCTTATCGTCCCAGTTGGGTGGAGCACTTGATTCTGAGCAATCGCAATATCCTCGCCGACCAGATGCAATTCCTGGTCAGCCACTTGCCGCGCGACAAACGGGTCGCGTAAGTCAGCGCTGGCTCGCGGCCGGCTCGCCTTCAAACGCTACCTCGGTCACAATGCCGCCCTGATCCCTACGGAGTAAGTGCCGGATGCTCGCCGCCTTTCCACTGCTCGCGGTCGCGTTGCTGATCGCCAATATCATCACTATGGGCAGCGACGCGGGGTTCTCGCATTCGCTGCTGTCTATTGTCCTGCCTTCAGAGGGTAAGCTCGAGATCACCGCGGGCGACCTGGTCATCCTCTTGGGACTGATCTTGCTCTACTTCGAAATCTTCAAAGCGACCCGCACCGGCTCTTCCACCATCATCGATCACGCGCTTTCGCTGCTGGTGTTCGTCGTTGCCCTGGTCGAGTTCCTGATCTTGCCGCGGTTTGCGCATCCAGCGTTCCTGGCGCTATTGCTGATGACCTTGATCGACGTTGTGGCGGGCTTCACGGTAACCATCTCGGGCGCGCGCCGCGACTTCACCGCGATGAAGTCGGAGTAGCTCGATGAGTTCATCGCCTGACGTCCAAGCGCTGGAGGCGCTGGCGCTTTCGCGCACCTGGTTCTATCCGTTTCGTCTGCCGAGCGGTCGCGCCACGCCGAGTTACGATGGCGGCTGGCTGGACGGGATCCACCATACCCGCAGCCAGATGCTGGATCACGTGCTCGACCAAGGCTTCAAGGGGCGCGAAGCCAAATCCACCGCCATCGATCTCGCCTGCCACCAGGGCTGGTTCTCCTGCCAGCTTGCCCAGCGCGGCTTTTCCCAAGTGGTGGGCGTCGATGCCCGCGCTGAACACATCGCCGATGCCGGATTGATTCGTGACACTTTGGGCTTGACCCGCATCCAATTGCGCCAAAGTGATGTGCACGCCATCGACGCACCGGCCTGGGGTCAGTTCGATGTCTGTCTGGTGCTGGGGCTGATCTACCATCTGGAAAACCCAGTCGGCGCACTGCGTGTCGCGCGCGCGCTCACCCGAAGGCTTTGCGTAGTCGAGACCCAAGTCGTACCCAATATGAGTGGCATGGTTGACTACGGTAGCTACAAATTCGTGCGGCCATTGAAAGGTTCGTTCGGCATCATCGATGAAGTCGACGATACCCACGGCCCCGAGGCCAGCACTACCGGTATTTGCCTGGTACCCAGCACCGAGGCACTGATGTGGATCCTGCGCAAGGTCGGATTTTCCCGCGTGGAATTGCTGACGCCACCTGCCGACGCCTACGAACAGCTCAAATACGGCAAGCGCGTGATGGTCGCCGCCTGGGTTGATTGATCGCGGCCAGCTGCGTTGGAACGCCGTCCATGTCGTCAAAACAGTCGACCGAAACGGTGAGCTATAGCAGATGTTTCCACTCGCGCAGCGCGTTCTCAAAATGTACGCTTTGGTCACCAAGGTTGCTGATCAATGAATAGCCTTGATACTCGAAGCCGGGCGTAACCAGGCAGGTGCACAAAACGTACTCGCTGACTTCGTCTACTGCCTGCCAGCATCCACCGGGGACGACAACAAACGGCACAGCGTTGTCGTCGAATGGTCCCAGGCGATGTCGTTCAAACCTGCCGCTCGCGGGGTGATAGACGAGCAGGATCAGTGTTTCACCTTCAATGTGGTGCCAGATTTCATCAACATCGACCACATGCCAGCGACTGCTTTGACCGGCACCGAGCAGGTACCAGATCGCAGTACTCGCCGGACGTGCCCCGGTGTCAGCCACCACAGAGACCGCAGATTTGAACATCCGTGCGTAACTGCCGAACCCTGGATGCGGCATCAGTTGCAGCCGAATCCGCAACTGCTCGATGCGCAGTTTCGCTATGGTCCCGCCGTCTCTCATCGGTGATCCTTCGCAGTTGGTTTGAGCGTTTTGCAATTGCCGAGGGTCGATTCGAACCCAATGCACAAGTTTGGCACTAATCACCGCCGGCGAACTTACGCGCCGCGAGCTGGTGCAACACCGCGTGCAGTCGATCGGTCATGCGCTCAAGCGTGAACATATCCGCATCGTTGATCAGGACATCACTGGCGATCAGCAATCGCTCATGCCGTCCGGCCTGTGCCGCCAGCATGGCGCGGGCCAATGCCATGCTCGCTGAATCGCGCTGCATCAGCCGTCGCACCTGCGTTTCTTCGTCGACATCGATGGCGACAATACGATCAACCCAGTGATAGTGGCCCGACTCGATCAGCAGCGGTATCGCGACTACGGCGTAATCGCAAAAAGCGGATCTGGCACGTTCACGCAGGATCTCGCGCACGCGTGGATGCAGAATGGCTTCGAGTTGCAAGCGTGCGTCGACATCGTTGAACACGCGTTCGCGCAACAGGCGGCGGCGCAATGCGCCTTCGGCATCGATCACTTCGGGACCAAACACGCCGACGATCTCCGCCAACGCCGGCTGACCTGGCGCGACCAGTTCGCGCGAGACGACGTCCGCATCGACAACGACGGCGCCATGCCAGGCGAGGCGATCGCACACTGCCGATTTTCCGGATGCGATACCGCCGGTGAGTGCAACCACGAAGTCGGCCATGGGGGCTGCGTCAGCTCATACCCAGCAAACGGAAGTACGCATCTGCAAGCTCAGTGCCAAAAACAAACTGCACCCAACCGGCCACTGCCAGGAACGGCCCGAACGGAATTTGCGTCTGACTGTCCTTGTTGCCCAGCACCAGATAAAGCCCGCCAATCGCAGCACCACCCAACGACGACATCAGCACGATCGGCAGCAATCCCTGCCAACCGCAATACGCGCCAAGCGCGGCAAGCAACTTGAAATCACCATAGCCCATGCCCTCCTTTCCGGTCAGCAGCTTGAACCCCCAAAACACGCTCCACAACGAAAGATAGCCAGCGGCGGCGCCGACAATGGCTGTAGCGGGGTCGACATACAAACCATAGACCGAAACGATCAATCCGAGCCATAGCAGCGGCAAGGTAAACTGATCAGGCAGCAGCGTGGTGCGAAAATCGATACCCGAGGCCGCAATCAGCATCCAGGTCAGGATCAGACCGACAATGGCCTCGGCACCGATGCCGAACTTCCAGACGATCAAGTAGGAAGCAACGCCAGTAAGGGCCTCGATGATCGGGTATTGCATCGAAATTGGCGCCTTGCACGACCGGCAGCGTCCGCGCAGCGCGAGCCAGGACATTAGAGGCACATTCTCGTACCAACTCAAGCCATGTCCGCATTTCGGGCAGTGCGAGGCCTTCAGCACGATACCGGGTGGCTCGGCGTCTTCGGGCTGAGGCAGCTCGAGAATCTCGCGTGCATCGCGCTTCCAGCCAAACTCAAGCCGCGGCGGCAAGCGCAGAATCACCACATTGAGAAAGCTGCCCACCAGCAGACCCAGTCCGAGCGCCGCCCATGGTGCCAATTCCATCAACTCTTGCATGCCGATCTCCATGGGCGCTGACGCGCATCGTCTTTCATCGTCCGACCCGATACAAGTCGGTCGAGTTCAGTTCGCGAAGCGATCGGTGGCAGCAACCAGTGCTGAACGCGTGCCCGGCTCGAAAGCAGAATGCCCGGCGTCGGCGATGAAAATCAACTCGGACCCCGGCACCGCGCGTTGCAACTCCCAGGCGTTGGTCGGCGGACACAGGAGGTCGTAGCGTCCGTGCACGATGACCAGTGGAATGCCACGCAGACGGTGAGCATCGCGCAACAGCTGGCCATCGACTTCAAAGAAACCGCCGTTGACGAAGTAATGGCATTCAATGCGCGCCACTGCTTCTGCCACAGCATCGGATCCGAAGCTGGCGGCGAATTCCGGGTTCGGGCGCAGATACGATGTACGCCCTTCCCACAACGCCCAGGCACGCGCTGCGCGCATGCGCAATTCGCGATCCGGGTCGTTCAATTGTCGATGATAAGCGCTGATCATATTGGCGCGGTCACCCACTGGAATGGGTGCAATGAAGTCCTGCCAGTACTCCGGCCAGATCATGCTCAGCCCGTGCTGGTACATCCATTCCAGCTCAAAACGGCGCAATAGATACACGCCGCGCAACAGCAGTTCGCTGACGCGCTCGGGATGCGTCTGGGCATAGGCGAGCCCGAGCGTCGAGCCCCAGGAGCCGCCGAACACCTGCCAGCGTTCAATCTTCAGGTGCGCGCGCAGTTGCTCGAGATCGGCGACAAGATCCCAAGTGGTATTTTCGGCAGTCTCGGCGAACGGCGTGGAGCGGCCAGCGCCGCGCTGGTCAAACAACACGATGCGATAGCGAGCGGGATCAAAGAATCGCCGATGCTCGGGTCCGCAACCGGCACCCGGTCCGCCGTGCAGAAATACGACCGGCTTGCCGTCGGGATTGCCGCATTGCTCAAAATACACAGTGTGGCGTTCGGACACCGTAAGCGCGCCCGTGACATAGGGTTCGATCGCGGGGTAGAGGTCGCGCAGCATGGGGACATGCACCTGCCGCGTTCGGGCCTGAACGGAATACGTCGATTGGTCGGGACGGCGAGATTTGAACTCGCGACCCCTTGCCCCCCAGGCAAGTGCGCTACCAGGCTGCGCTACGCCCCGACATTCGACGAAGGGCGCGGATTGTGACCGTACTGGGGTCAATAAACAAGGAACATCAGCCAAGGACGCCGCAGAACGCGCGTCGAATCTCCGCGCGCCCTACACATCGGAGCAGGAGCTTGCCAGTTCGCGCTACGCGCCGGCGCCGGCCGAAACTCCCTGCCGGCGAACTTTGCACCCGCTGGCCGCGACGATCCCGCCTTCGCTGGAGGTCAGCGCGGCGTCTCCCGATCAAACAAACCGCGAATGAAGGGCACCGTGATACGGCGTCTCTGCGCCAGGCTCTCACTGTCGAGTTGATCCACCAGATCGAGCATGGCGCCCAGATTGCGCGGAAAGCGACGAAAAAGAAATTCCAAAACGTCGTCCGCCAACTGAAATCCGCGCTGCTGAGCGCGATCAACCAGCACTTGACGCGCCGCAATGTCATCCAACGGCCTCAGTGGCAGCTGCACCAGACTGGATAGCCGCGAGACCAGATCCGGCAACGCGATGCCGATGCGCGCCGGCACATTGCGCGCGGCAAACAGGATGCGCCCGCGGCTATCGCGCACACGGTTGAACAGATCGAACAGCACGATTTCAAGCGGGCGCTGGCCAGCCAGAATGTCGACTTCATCGACACAGATCAACGGCGCCTGGGTCACCGCGAGGATCATCATTTCAGCCTGCGCGCCAAGTTGCGCCAGCGGCAGATAAATCGCCCCCGGAGTATCGGCGACCGCCGCGCTGAGCAGATGGGTCTTGCCGCTACTCTCCGGACCGGACAAGAACAGACTATCGGTTGCCGGACCATGCGCAAGCTGGGTGACAGCGGCGACTACCGCGGCATTTTCACCCGCGACAAAAGCATCGAAGCGCCGCGGTGACGGGAAACGCAGGCGCAGCGGCAACTGCGACGCCGGAGTATCGGTCACGCGACCGGGTCCGAAGTCGGTGCCAGGGGCACTGCCACCACACCAGTCTCGCCGTCTACCGGTACGAGCAACCCATCAGCGACCGATGTGCCCGCTGCTGGCACCGCTCCATACATGGTGCTGGCCAGATAACGTTGGTGCGCGTGGCGCAGCACCACCATTACCACTGCTGCAACCGGTAGCGCCAGCAGCACGCCAAAGAAACCGAACAACTGACCGCCCGCCATCACCGCGAAGATCACTGCGACCGGGTGCAGACCGATCTTGTCGCCGACCAGCCAGGGCGTAAGAAAAAAACTCTCGACAATTTGACCGACGGTGAACACTGCTGCCACAAGCGCGACGTTGATCCAGGG
The DNA here is from genome assembly GCA_031389245.1 of Lysobacterales bacterium. GTDB lineage: Bacteria > Pseudomonadota > Gammaproteobacteria > Xanthomonadales > Ahniellaceae > 0-14-3-00-62-12. The sequence continues at coordinate 8,126 of JANMSL010000711.1, forward strand.
ATCGCCAGGGCTGACCAAAGCCGAAATCACACCGGCGCCAATACCGACCGCCGCGCCCAGGTACGGTACGAAACTGAGCAGGCCGGCGATGAATCCGATCAACAGGCCGAATTGCACCCCGGATAAGGTGAGCCCGACGGCATAAAGCGCACCGAGCACGACCATCACCGACAATTGCCCGCGCAAAAAACTGCCCAGCACTTGGTTCGACTCGCGCGCGAGCTGGCTGATAGTCGGTTCCAGCTGCCTGGGCAGCAAGTGTTGAACACGCAATACCAGCACATCCCAGTCGCGCAGGAAGTAGAAGGTGATGACCGGAATCAACAGCAGATTGGCAACTATGCCGAGCACCGCCGCGCTCGATTTACCTACCCCGGCAAATACCTTGGGCAACAGTTTGCCGATGTCCTGCAGGTGGGCGCGGGCGGTATCCAGCAATGAGCTGAAGTCCACGCGGCTCAGGTCAAGATTGAGATCCCGACGCGCCCACGGCGTGAGCACCGCGTTGTACCAGCCACCCAGTTTTTGCAGCTGTTCGGGAAAGCCACTGGCCTGGCGAATGATTTCCGGAATGAGCAGGGCCAGCACGCCGGCGACTGCCAGCGTCATCGCGGAGAACACAATGACTACCGATGTGGTGCGGGAAAAGCGGCGATCCAACCAATCAACGACGGGGTCACCAAGATAGGCAAGCAGCAGCGCCAGCGCAAACGGTGTCAATACCGGCGCCAGCAGATAGAACAGACAACCGATTGCCACGACTGCTGCCAACCACTGCCATTTATGTTCTCGAGTCATACGGCGTTCCTCATGGGCGCGCGCCAGAGCGAAGATACGCACGACGGGCCCAGATGACGATGTAATGGATTCCACTAAGAGTGGTCAACCCAACAGCGAACCAGAACAGCATGTCTTCAAGTTCCGGTATCTGCAATTGCCAGGCGCTATTGGCGATGATCAGCAGGGCGAGCGCAATTTGCGCAGCGGTGCTGGCCTTACCCAGCCAGCTGGGCTCGGGCCGCAACTTTTCGATCAACCGGTTGTAGAACCACGCGCCAAGCACGATGACCAGATCGCGCGCCAGCGCCAGTATCAGCCACCACAGCGGCAGGCGCCCGATCAGCACAAGCGCCAGAAAAATGCCAAACAGGAGCAGCTTGTCGGCCAGGCCATCCAAGCCGGCACCGAGGCGGCTCTGCCAATGAAAGCGTTTGGCCAGCCAGCCGTCCAGCAAATCTGAGAGGCCCGCCAGTAAAGCTACCCAGAATGCCCAGCGCCATTTGCCATCGAGAATCAGCCAGACCACCGGGAACGTCGCCGCCCCGCGCGCAACGGAGATCGCGTTGGGTAGATACCGCCACATCAGCGAACCAGGCGCAGCGCAAACAGCTCTGCTTCGGCTGCACCGGGCTCCAAAATGAGCACGCCGTCCTGCGCCATCAACTGGCGAAGGCGCAGCATCCCGATGTCAACCTGCAGCGACAGCAACACGCGACCGCCTTGAGCGGCCGCAGGGGCGACATCGCGCACTACAGATAATTTGCCCAGGTACCCGATCACCGCAGCGTAATCCGCTGCCGAGCGCAAATCCTCCACCCAGACCTGGATCGCACCCAGTGCCGGACCGCCATTATCGATGGCATGACGCCGCGCAATACGGTCGACGGCGCCATTTATTGCTTGGGCCAGCACGCCAGCGGCGAGCGCGTCGCGCGCTTCCCAACTCTCAAACTCGCGCCCATCAATCAGCGTATAGCGCGCTGTCCAGCCCGATGCGGCTTTCTGCAGTCTCGCCACCAACACCACATGAGCGTTATAGCGCTGACTGGCACCGATAATGGTCGCCGGCGGCGCTTCCCAGAGCGTCACCGGATTGACACGATTGAGATCGGCACCGTCCATTCGCGGCAACTGTACGGGCAGACCGCGTTGTTCAGCGGTCTCCAGCAAGGCCCCCAACGCGGACTGTTGAAAGGCGCTGGCGATTTGCTTGGTTCCATTGTTGTCGATCACCAACCAGACCAACACCGTTGGACGCTCGCGCGCCCACAGTGGTCGTCCCAGTTCGCGTATCGCCGTCTCGATACCGTGCGGATCAAATTCGGCCTCAAGCAACAATCTGACTTGGGCAGCGCCATCGGCCGCGGTGTGCACTGATTCTCGATACGAGTAATGCCGGGCCAGCCCCGCAGCGCGGCTCAACACTGGGGCAAGCGCCGGTTCCTGCACCAGTCGCGCATCTCCGGAAGCCTTGATCAGCGCATTGCGCAGCGCAGCGCGCAACCCGGATTCGCGATCCTTGTCGCTCTTCGATGCGACTTCGGCGGAGCCGCTATAAATGGCAACATCTGCAGCAGCCACTGGCGCGCAGCGGACCAGCAACATCGAGACAATCAGTATCCAGCGCATACCCGTCGTTCCGGATTCAGTGAGTTGGCATGATAGCGGCCGGCAATGTGCAACAACGCACCCGTTGAACACAGCGCGGGCAATAGCTTCGAGGAAACGCCGAACCGGTCAGACCATGTGCCGCATTGAAATCGCCTGGCCCATGCGCGCCAGCAAATCCGCGCCTGCGCGGGTGCCGATGGCGTCCGTCGGTTCAGAGTGTTCCCAGCTGTCCCCAAAGCAAGAGGGCAGCATGTGCAAGCTCAAACAGGAAAATCAACAGGTAACTGCGGTCCAGCACCGGCTGATCGATCACCCATACCAGTATGCGTGAAGCCGCTCCGCCCAGCCAGAGACAGCCCAGCGCGGCGAACGCTACCGGGTGTTGACTCCACAAAACGAATGCGGAGAGCCCGATCATGAAGCCACCGAAGCCGATTCTCAGTTCGGCGCGACCGCGCGCACCGCGCAGCTCAAACGAGACCGCGGTGGCGATACGACGCGGGCGCCAAAGCGCCAGCAACCCAAACAGCAGACTGGTGATTGCCGCGAGGTTCTGGCCCAACAACTGCAGCGACACGCTCACGGCGTCAGCTTCCATGGATTCGAAAGTACCGCTCGCAAAATTCCGCCCGGCGTGGCACGCCGTGGCACACTCGCACGCAGAGATTTTCGCATCGACGACCCTCCTCGACTGAACGCGGAGCTTAGCTGCGCCGCAGCGTAGCCGCCATCGAGATGGCCAGTAACAGTGATCCAGTGCGCAGACAGCAACGATCCGTCGTCCAAGCTTTTCCTGAACTCTGGTGCTGCGCGAGTCGATCGCGCTGGTATCCTGCCCGCCCCTGTGATTCGCGCCGCGCACCATGACCGCAACCCATCCAACTGCCGCCGCGGCTCCGACCAGCGAATCGTCCTCGGCGACTTTGGCTACGGCCAGACTGACCTATCGCGATGCGGGCGTTGATATCGACGCCGGCGAAGCCGTGGTCGAACGCATAAAGCCTCTGGTTGCACGCACCTTCCGCAAGGAGGTGATGAGCGGCCTGGGAGGCTTTGGCGCGCTTTTCGAACTCGGTGGGCGTTATCGCGAGCCGGTGCTGGTGTCGGGCACCGATGGCGTTGGCACCAAGCTGAAACTGGCACAAACCCTGGGCCGGCATGACAGCATCGGCATTGACCTGGTCGGCATGTGCGTCAACGATGTGCTGGTTCAAGGTGCCGAACCGTTGTTTTTTCTGGATTACTTCGCGACCGGCAAGCTTGACGTCGATACCACGGTGGCAGTGATTGGCGGTATCGCCCATGGTTGCGAACTGGCAGGCTGCGCGCTGATCGGGGGCGAGACCGCCGAAATGCCAGACATGTATGCGCCCGGGGAATACGATCTGGCAGGTTTTTCGGTTGGCGCAGTGGAAAAATCGCAACTGCTTGATGGCAGCAAAGTGCGGGCGGGTGATGTGATTCTTGGTATCGCCGCCAGCGGTCCTCACTCGAACGGCTACTCGTTGATCCGCAAGGTCATCAGCATCAGCGGTGCCGACCTCGCCCAGAGATTCGGCGAGGGGACGCTGGCCGATGCCCTGATGCTGCCAACCACAATCTATGTCAAGCCCGTGCTGGATCTGCTTAAGCGATTCGATGTACATGCGATGGCGCACATCACCGGCGGCGGCATCAAAGAAAACATCATCCGCGTCGTGCCCGATGCGCTCGGATTGGCGATCGACGCCAGTGCGATCAAGCTGCCGCCTGTGTTCGAGTGGCTGCAGCGCACCGGCAACATCGCCGATTCCGAGATGTGGCGCACGTTCAACTGCGGTATCGGATTCACCTTACTCATCGACCGCGCCGACGTTGCCGTGATCCGCGATGCGCTGGCCGTGAATGGACTCGCCAGTTGTGAGATCGGCCAAGTCGAACCCGTGCATGGCGACGAGCGTGTCCGCATCGGTTGATGCTTCGGCGCGGCGTACCGGCTTGCGTATCGCGGTACTCGCGTCCGGGCGCGGATCGAATCTAGCCGCCATTTTGCGCGCCTGCGCCGGAGGCGAGCTCAACGCCAAAGTTGTCGGCGTCTTCAGCGACAAGGCCAAGGCCGGCGCGATAGCGCTGGCCCAGCAGGCGGACATACCGACGTGTGTGCTGAACCCAGCGCCTTTCGGTGCTCGCCTGGATTACGACCAAGCCCTATTCCGAGAAGTGGATGCACTTAATCCCGACCTGATTATCTGTGCCGGATTCATGCGCATACTTTCAGGCGAGGCGGTGGCGCCACGCAGCCAGCGCTTGATCAATATTCATCCGTCTTTATTGCCTCGCTACGCGGGGCTGCATACTCATCAACGGGTGCTTGAAGCCGGTGACGTCGAGCATGGCGCCAGCATACATTTTGTGATCCCTGCGCTGGATGCCGGCCCGGTAATCGCGCAGGCGCGAATTCCGGTGGTATCCGGCGATAGCGCTGAGTCTCTGGCAAAGCGACTGCAACCGGTCGAGCACAATCTGATGATTGCAACGATCGCGCTGTTCTGCGCAAATCGGGTCCGGCACAGTGAGGGCCGTGTGTTCATTGACGACGTAGCGCAATCACGGCCGCAACAAATAGTTCCGCAATTTTCCAGTGGGGTTTGGTCGCCGCTCAGTTAATGCCGACTATGCTTCAGCATCCAATCCGACCGCCGACTGGAACCACATGCACATGCGCAGGCTTGTTGCCCTCATTTTCTGCTCGCTCGCATCAGCCGCCGCTTTGGCCGAAATGCCGCCCTTCGCCTTGGAGTTCGAAGTGAGCCGCAATGGCAAGCCGCTGGGCGAGGCCAAGCTCACTCTGGAGCGTCTGAACAGTGACGCATGGCTGTTTCGCAGCCATACCGAGGGCACCAAGGGCATGGCCAGCCTGGCCGGGGTCGACATCGACGAGCGCTCCGAGTTTCGCTGGACCGACGGCAAGCCGCAAACGCTGCGCTATTCCTTCGCTCAGACGATGCGCTTCAATTCGAAGCAACGCGCGCTGTCGATAATGCCCAACGCCGAACGGGTCAGCGGGCGTGATGGCGATGAAGACTTCACCCTTCCTTATGAAGCTGGCCTGCTCGATCGCAATCTGGTGGTACTGGCATTGGCAGTCGACTTGGCTCAGAACGTTGAAAAGCTCGAGTACCGTGTTGCCGACAAGCGCAGGATCGAGTCGAATCAGTACCGGGTGGCCGGCACCGAGAAGGTTGAAACGCCACGCGGAACGCTCGACGCTGTTCGGGTTGAACGAGTTCGCAGCGGGTCGGGCCGCCAGACCACGACATGGATTGCGCCGTCTCTGGGCTATTTGCCAGTGCGCATTCGTCAGATCGAACCGGATGGCGACACTCTGGACATGACGCTGCGCTGATCGCTTCAGGCAGCGCGGCAGAGAGCGACAGCGGCCGCGGAACTTGCTTGCCTACATTGCCTTGAGACGCGCTTCAGCCTCGGCCAGTCCGGCCAGTTCCGGCGCCAGTTTGCGTGCATTTGCCAAGGCCTTGCCAGCGGCGTCCGCCTTGCCTTCATCAAGTCGCGCAGTACCCTGTGCCAGCCAGGCCTGGGCCAGACGTTGTTCCATGTTGGTACGCGAAGCGTCGCCGGCGGCGAGTTGTTGCACCACGCTCAGATAGCCCGATGCCGCCGACAGGCGTCCGGCATTGATCGATTCCTCAAACAGTCCTTTCGCCGCGGAAGGCAATCCATTGATGCCGTCGCGCGCCTCGGCGTTATTGCGGTCAATGTTGGTCACGCTGCGATATTTATCGTAGGCATTGCCGCCAGGAGGATCAATCAGATCGCCGCGCGCCACCAGTACGGCGGCTTCGTCGAGCAGCTTCTGCACGTCCTGGCTCTGTCCAGCATTGAGCGTGCTCTGTGATGACTGGATATCACGACGCTCGCCGGCGTCGCGCAGCTGCGTAGCAAATGCGCGCAAACCCTCCAGTTCGGGATCAAGCTGGCGCGCTTCGGCCGTCAGCCGCGATGCAACGTCGAACTTCTGCTCGCGCAACGCAGCGCGCGCCTGTTCCAGCAACTTGGCGGCGACGCGTCGAATGCCAGCCTGAGCACGCAGGTTCGACGGATCGCGCGCAATGACACTGCGAAAAACGTCCAACGCATTGCTGCCGCGCGGGCTGATCAATGCCCCTTCGTTGAAGAAGCGCTCGGCACGCTCGAGGTCTTGCTCCAGCGCATCGATTGCATCGGTCTGGCCCGCCGCAAGTCGCGCCCGCAGTTCAGGCAGGGCGGCATAGTTGCCGCTGACCCGCACGATTTCCTCGATGGCAACGCTGGCCGTGGCCAGATCACCTTTCTGGATTGCCGCATCGGCTTGCTGTGCCAAGGCTGCCAGCGCGTTCTGCAGCCCCTTCAGCGCGATGCTGTTGGTTTCGTCAACCGCCATGGCCTTCTGATACAGGGCCAGCGCGCCCTG
>JANMSL010000751.1:0-4813 GCA_031389245.1 Lysobacterales bacterium
AAGCCGTCGAAGGTACGTCCTTCGAAAATGGGAAAGTGGCGCGCGTTGGTGCTGATTGGCGTGCATGTCCTCATTGGCCTGCACATTACGCACTGGTTGACGACTGGCGAGACCGTGACCCCGGTCGAGCCTTCCGAGGCCATGGCATTCAGCCGCTCATCGATCGTCAATGCAGGGCTGATTTTTTTCGCGGTCACCATCCTGCTCACGGCGATCTTTGGTCGATTTTTTTGTGGCTGGGGCTGCCACGTGGTGGCGCTTCAGGATTTCTGTCGTCATCTGATGTTGAAGGTCGGGATCACGCCGCGCCCGCTGAAGTCTCGGGCGCTCGCCTGGGTGCCGGTTCTTGCCTTCGTCTACATGTTCTTGTGGCCGGCCATTTACCGCTTGTGGTTGGGCGATTCTTTGGCGATGCGCGGTACCGAACTGACCACCACGCAGTTCTGGGCGACATTTCCCGGCTTGGTGGTCGGCATTCTGACCTTGCTGGTTTGCGGCTTCGCATGCGTGTATTTTTTGGGGGCCAAGGGCTTTTGCACCTATGCCTGTCCCTATGGTGCGATCTTTGCTGCAGTCGATCGCGTCGCACCGATGCGCATTCGTGTGACTGATGCTTGCAACCAGTGCGGCCACTGCACTGCCGTCTGCACTTCCAACGTGCGCGTACACGAAGAGGTGAAGGACTGGGGCATGGTGGTTTCACCGGGCTGTATGAAGTGCCAGGATTGCGTCAGTGTGTGTCCTACGGGCGCGCTTTATTACGGCATCGGTACTATTCCTTGGCTGGCCAAACCACGCGTTGAACGCGCCACTCAGCCGCGCAAGGATTTGCATTGGCGCGATGAGCTTGTTCTGGTTTTGGCTTTCGTCTGCACGTTTCTGATCGTGCGCGGTCTCTACGGTGTGGTGCCGTTTTTGATGTCTTTGGGTGTGGGCGGCGTGATTGCTTTTCTTGTGCTCACCTGCGTTCGCCTGGGCCGCGAGCTCACTGTCGAGCGCCCCGGTCTGCGACTAAAGCGCGAGGGCAAGCTGCTGCCGCAGGGCAGGGTGTTCGTGATCGTGATGGCGGCCCTGGCACTGCTGCTTGGGCATAGTGCTGTGCTGCGCACCCAAACCTACCTCGGAGATCGCGCGTATGCACAGGCCGAAGCGCAGCGCCGGGCACTGCTCGCCGCGCCCGGAGTGCGTCCGCATTTGCTCGGCGAAGCCAATGCAGCGATCGCAGCAGGCGTCCCACATCTGCTCAGTGTGGACAAGTGGGGACTGTTTCCAACACTGGGCAATGCAGCGAAGCTGGCGTGGATCTACGCGCTGTCAGGTGCTGATGCCACCGCCGAGTTGCATGCGCGGCGTGCGCTCGGCCGGGGTGAATTACCGACAGAAATGCACCAGTTGCTGGCGCATTTCGCTGTAGTGCGGGGTGAGTCCGCGGACGCCAAACGTGAGTGGCAACACGCCATCGACGCACGCCCAGATCTTCCAGAGGCTTACTTGGCGCTGGGGATTTTCCTCGCTCAAAATGGAGACATTGCGGCGGGACAGCAGGTGTTCGATCGCGGCTTGGCCGAGATAAACGACTCTGCGCTCCTGTTCTATAACGCCGCCCTGGCCCGAGCATTGACGGGCCAAGCCGAAGCCTCGATCGCACTGTTCGAGCGAGCACTATTGCTCGATCCGCGTCATCTGGAAGCAAGGGAAAACCTGGCCGGTGTGTTGGCAACACTCGGTAGGTTTGACGCCAGTGCTGCGCAATTTCGCATTGCGGTGCAGCAATCGCCAGACGACGCCCAAACCCGTTTGCTGCTGGCCCGTGCATTGCTTGAGCTTGGCAAGCGAGAACAGGCGCTGCACGAGTTGAAGCGCGCCGTTGAGCTCGATGGGGCCAATGTGGAAGCGCAGTATTTGTATGACGCACTCGATGGCGGGGCAGACGCAAAAGCGCTATCGTCGCCGCCGGCGATGTAATCCTCTGACTTACCGCTTGCGCGGCACTGGAGCACTCGATGCACAACTGCAATTTCCGCGGCCATTCGCTGATTGCGATTCTGGCCTCATGCGTTCTGACATTCATCGCGATGGGCGCGAGCCCAGCCCGCGCTGCTGGACCGGACGTCACTGTGTTTACCCTTTCCGGTACACAGAATTACGGCACCGCCGGCGGTATCCGCGGATACGCTGTGGGCACCACTTCGTGCAATATCGGCGACGCCCCGCTCAACTGGTGCGATAGCACGAGTGGATGTGGACTAGGAACCACTGGCTCCGACCATCCGGTGATCGCGCAAAACATGTTTCGCCTGAAGGCCGGTCGCTTCGATCAGATCGGTGCGAGCTGGCTCAAGCACGGCTTCGTTTCTACCAACACCTCCGAGAGCGGATGCGGTTCGGGCAGCTGCACCTCGCCGCCACTGGGCGGCAACCAGTTGGGCGTTGGCTGCACCGACCCCTATGGCGCTGGTCTCAACGGCAACCGTCCGCTCGGCCGCAAGTCCGAAGTCAATGCGACTACCGGAGCGTATCCCTTTCCCTTCGGCCAGGGCGGCACCCAAACCACGGTGTGGAACCAGCGCGTTGCGGTGGCCGAGTCCGACATGATTGCGGCATCCAATCCCGGAGCGCTTTACTTTGTCGAAGGTCACTACATCGCGCCAGACGACGCTGCCGCGGGCAATGCACTGAATAACGCCTCGTATAGCCAGGTCGTTGTATCGCCGACTACGTTCAACCTGACCATGACCGGCGGCACCATTCGCCGAAAGGCGGCGATCGAAGCCTGGCCTACCGTTGATCCGAGCGTGGAGCTGTTCAATGTCGACACGCCCACGGTCCCGGTGCAGCGCTTCCATGTGGCGCGTAAGGTGACCGAGGTCACTCCCGGCCTGCTCTGGCATTACGAATATGCCGTGCACAACATGAATTCCGATCGATCTTCTGATCGACTGACCATCGACTTTTTCGGCGACACCACTTTTACCAGCATCGGGTTCCACGATGTGGACGCCCACTCCAATGAACCCTACGACACCGCTGACTGGCCGGGCACCACCACCGCGAACAGCATTCAGTGGCAGGCTCCCGAGTTCGCTGCTGCACCGCAAAATGCCAACGCCATCCGTTGGAGCACCCTGTACAACTTCTGGTTTGATGCCAACCGCCCGCCCGGCCAGATCGCGCGACACGCGCTGAAAATGTTCAAGGCGGGGGACCCAGCTGAACTGGAATTTGTCGTGGGCACTGAGCCCATCATGTTTGCGAATGGATTCGAGGACTGAGAATTCAATGGGCGGCCGGACGGGGCGTCCTGCCGCCCCTCAACTGTAGGTCCGTGTTGTGCGCGGACGCTGTTCGAAACTCCGGCAACCACGATCCGACACGCGTCCGGATTGCAAAGAAATAGCGCGGCGATCGATTGACCCGCGCATCGCTGGCGCTGCGCAGGACTACACTCGCAGGCACGATGATCGCGCACCTGTGGCGTAGAGGACTTCGACATGATCGGGTTGGTGCTCGCAGCGGCGCTGGCCCTGGTCAGCCCCGAACCCTCGGCGGCAGCGCTGGCGCCCGCGGATTTGACTCCACCACGCCCTGAGCAGTTGATGGCAATGCCCGATGCGCTTCGGCAGCGGTTTCGACAGTACGTGCTGAGCCGTGGCGAAAAAAAATCAGCGCATGTCGATTGGGTGGTGGATTTTCTGTTCCGGCCTGAGGGCCTTGGCATGGTCTATCGACATGATGCGACCTATACGGTTGCCGAGGCTTTCCAGACCCGCACTGCCAACTGCCTGACCTTTACTTTGCTCACGGTGGCGCTGGCGCGCGAAGTGGGGCTTGAGGCCTATGGCCAACAGATTGCGAAGTCTCTTGCTTGGCGCCGCGAAGGCAACACCATTTACCGCACGATTCATGTCAACGCCGGCATCCGCGTTGCCCGCCGCCGCCTGAGCGTGGACGTCGCCTGGGATCAGGTGATAGCAGGTGACCCGCCGGAGAAAATCAGCGACGCGCGTTTGTTCGCGCACTACTACAACAATCGTTCAGTCGAATTGATGGAAGCGGGTCAGCTGGAATTGGCCAGGCAACACGCCGAGCATTCACTTGCCCTGGATCCCGAATACGCCACCAGTTGGAGCAATGCTGGAGTACTCCAGCTCCGCGCCGGGCAGCTCGAACGGGCGGAGCGGGATTATCGTCACGCGCTGGCGCTCGATCCGACGCATGCCGGTGCGCTGATCAACTTGAGTGCGCATTACCACCGCATCGGTGAGCACGTACGCGCGAGGCCATTCATCAAACGGCTGGCGTCCGTGCAGCAGCGTGATCCACTGCACCAATTCATCCTGGCGCTCGATTTCGAAAAGCGCGGCGAGCTGCGCCAGGCAGTGACACACTTGCAGCGAGCCATCCGCCTGTACGACGGCGAATACCGTTTCCATTCGGGCCTTGCCCGGGTCTATGCGCAGCTGGGCGACGCGCGTCGCGCCGCTCGTGCGCTGGAGCGCGCGCGCCAACTGATTGTGATTGCTGCCGGCGGCGTCGGGCACGCCGACACAATGCAGCCGGAAGTACCCAAAGGTCTGACCGATGGCGAACCGATTCTGCGCGACGAGTGAAGTGTCAGCGACTCCAACCGATCATCACACCCTGGTATTCACGCGCATGACGCGCATGACGCGCATGAGAGCTACAGTGAGTGCTGAACGGCATATCATTGGATTGGAACAGTTTGGGCGAGGCATTTCCGGTCCGGCCGGTTGCCCTGCGCGTGCGGACAGCCGCGTCCATGGTTTTGCATGAGCGCAGGTGCGTGCATTGG
>JANMSL010000760.1:0-3357 GCA_031389245.1 Lysobacterales bacterium
ACCAGAAATCCCGCGGCTGATTTGTGGTCGGCTGCATTGAGCTCGAGTTTGCCCGGCTGTTTCCGCGTTGGATCGTTGAACGTCAGCGCGGTGTCACTCAATCCGATGCGCTCGATCTTTCCATGCAGCTGGCGCTGCAGCGTCTCGCCATTCTGGTGGAAGGCAAACTTGATGCTCGATGAGCCAGCATTGATGGTCAGGATGGATTGCATGGTTTCAGCCATCGGTTTCAGCTGGGCTGCAGCGCACAAGTTCGCGACGATTGGCGTGACTCGTGCGCAGCACGGGTTCGGACTGCAATCCGATGCTGCTGAAGCCGTGTTGATGGTAATTCCTGATCATTGACCACCCGGCAACGTCGCGGCCAACGCAGTATCCACAATGCCTTGTGCTTGGCGCAGAATCTCGCGCAAATGCGCGTCTCCGCGGAAGCTTTCGGCATAAATCTTGTAAATGTTCTCGGTTCCGGAAGGGCGTGCGGCGAACCAACCGTTGGCGGCGATCACTTTGATGCCGCCAATGGGTGCGTGGTTTCCGGGGGCATGATCGATCACGCTTTCAATCTCTTCGCCGGCCAGCTCGGTACTGCGTACCTGCCCTGGCGCGAGCTTGGCCAATCTCGCCTTTTGTTCGGCGCTGGCCGGCGCATCGACACGGTCGGCCACGGGTTCGCCCAGTTCACGAATCAGACCGACATAAAGTTCATCGAGATCGCGCCCAGCGTGGGCGGTGATCTCTGCCGACAACAATGCAAGCGCAATGCCATCCTTGTCGGTAGTCCACACTGTGCCATCGATACGGCTTAACGATGCACCCGCGCTCTCCTCGCTGGCGAAGCCGAGCGCGCCGCTATGCAGGCCTTCGGCGAACCACTTGAAGCCAACGGGCACCTCATAAAGCGTGCGTCCGAGTCTCGCCGTCACCCGATCGATCAGCGTCGTGCTCACTATCGTCTTGCCCACGGCAGCAGCAGCGTTCCAGTGCGGACGATTGCGCATCAGGTAATCTATGGCAACGCTGTGGTAGTGATTGGTTGGCAACAGGCCACCCTTGCGCGTTACGATTCCGTGCCGGTCATGGTCGGTATCGCAGGCAAATGCAATGTCGTATCGATCGCTCAATTCGATCAGTCGCTGCATCGCCCAGGGTGAGGACGGATCCATGCGAATGCGGCCATCCCAGTCCAGACTCATAAAGCTGAAGGTAGGATCGACTTGTTGGCTGATCACAGTCAGATCGAGCCGATAGCGCTCAGCGATCCGCGCCCAGTAATGCACACCCGCGCCGCCGAGCGGATCCACGCCCATGCGCAAATCGGCGCTGCGGATCGCATCGAAATCAAGCACGCTGCCCAAATCGGCGACGTAGCCCTGCAAAAAGTCGTGCGTGCGCGTAGTGGTTGATCGAAGGGCCTGTGCCAACGACACGCGGAGCACACCCTGCAGGCGAGCCGCAAGCAACGCATTGGCTCTGGCCTCAATCCAGCTCGTCACATCGGTGTCGGCCGCGCCACCATGTGGCAGGTTGTACTTGTAGCCCCCACTCTCCGGCGGATTGTGCGACGGCGTAATGACGACGCCATCCGCCAACCCCGAAGTGCGACCGCGGTTGTACGTCAGGATCGCGTGAGACACCGCGGGCGTCGGAGTGAATTCACCACCTGCGGCGATCATCGTGTGCACACCATTGGCGGCCAACACTTCCAGCGCACTCTCAAACGCAGGCAGCGACAGCGCGTGCGTGTCAATGCCCAGATACAGTGGCCCATTGATGCCCTGCGATTTTCGGTAGTCGCAGACCGCCTGGCTGATCGCCAGTACATGCCATTCGTTGAAGCCACGCTCGAATGCGCTGCCCCGGTGTCCCGAGGTGCCAAAGGCGACGCGCTGCGCTGCCACCCCAACATCGGGACGCAGATCGACATAGTCAGCGCGCAACTTGCACACATCGACCAGCAGCGATGGCGGTGCTGGCGTGCCCGCAAGCGGACTAAGCGCGGTGCTCATGCGTGGCGCTGCTGCGTTGGGCAATGGTGTCGGAGCTGCGCGCCGCGCGAGGCGCCATCTTCAATCACTGCGCGCAGATGGCGTCCGCCGATGGCGGCAAAGTGCTGCTGCAGCCAGCGCCATTGCGGACGCCCGCTCTGCGGCGCCGCCAGCCGCGTGAGCATACGCAACGGCAGGTTGGCCGTCATGCGACTTCCTTTCCGGGCTGTGCAAATGCCGAGACCTTGTCCGAGATTCGCCGCAACAAGCTGTGCCAGGACTCGATGAAGGACAGTACGCCCTCGCGCTGCAGTTGGAGTGCGAGCGCGCCGACGTCGATGCCCGCCTGCGCGAACAACGCCAGCACCGCTTCGGCATCAGCGCTGGAAACCGGGAGTATGCCGGTGATCGGTCCATCCTCGGCGAGTGCGTGCAAAGTTTTCTCGGGCAAGGTATCTATCGTGTCGGGCGCAGCCAGCGCCTCGACATAAAGCGTCTCGGATACGTTGCTGTCCTTGGTTCCGGTGCTGGCCCAGAGCAGACGCTGCGGGCGTGTCCCGGCAGCGGCGAGCTGTCGCCAGCGCGGCGTCGCCAACAACTCGCGATAGGCTTGATAGGTGCGCCGGCCGATCGCGATGCCGAGTCGATTGCGCAGCTCGACCGGCACCTTGTCGTTGACCGCCTTGTCCCAACGGCTGACAAACAGCGAGGCCACCGAGTCGACGCGGGGGTCGAGACCGGCTTTGATCCGTCGTTCGATGCCGCGCAGGTAGGCCTCGGCAGCGGCGAGATAGTGCGCACGTGAGAACAGCAAGGTGACGTTGATCGGCACTCCGGCGAAAATCGATTCCTCGATCGCCGGAATTCCTTCCGGCGTACCCGGAATCTTGACGAACAGGTTCGGCCGTTCCGCCTGTTGATAAATCCAGCGCGCGGCCTTGATGCTGCCCTCGGTATCACGCGCCAACAGAGGCGATACCTCCATCGAGACCCAACCATCGACGTGATCGCTGGCGTCGAACAGTGGACGAAACAGATCGGCGGCGCGGCGTAGATCTTCCAGAGCCAGCTCATAGAACAATGCTTCGTCGGTTCTTCCGGACTGCGCCCTGTCGCGAATACCCGCGTCATAGGCGTCTCCACTGCCGATCGCGGCATCAAAAATGCTCGGATTCGAAGTCAGCCCGGTGATCGAATAGTCTTCGATGTAGCGGCGCAGAGTGCCGTTGTCGAGTAAAGCGCGAGTGATGTTGTCCAGCCACAGACTCTGGCCAAGATTTTGCAGCTGTCGGGTCGGGTTCATGGCGACTCCTGGTTGGTCGCGTCGATATCGCGCCGCACCTCAATGAGGATGGATACGTAACACTTTGCG
>JANMSL010000768.1:0-5047 GCA_031389245.1 Lysobacterales bacterium
GGAGGTGGCCGAGCCGGGCGTCAGCGTGACCCCGATCATCCGGCCTGGCCTCACCGGCTTCGCTGACCTCTTCAAAAGCCTGCACCGCCTCTAGCAGCGCGGCGTCTTCAACATCGACGATGGCGGTGATCAATTCCTCGACCACCGGCGCTGGCGCATACTCTGGCACAGTCTCCGCAGCGGCCACGGGCGTAGCTTCAAACGGGCGCTGGGCGACTTCAAGCATATGCGCGAGTGTGTCGGTCAGGCCCTGATAGCGGCGCAACAGGGTCTCTTCTGGAGCCGGCAGCAAGCTCTGCCAGGCGCCGTGAGCGGCCTGCAGACGCGCCGGCAGGTCGTGCGGACGCCGGTATAGAAAGGCTTCCAACTCGACACAGATGGTTTCCGCGCGTTGTCGTATGGCGAGCGCGTCACCGCTCTTCAGCAGTGCCGCACTGAGACGATCCTTGGCCAGTCGCGCCAATTGTTTGTCGGTCTTGCGCGCAGCCTCGGCAATGCGCTCCAGCGCACCGCTGTCGTCGATGCGATCGAGCAACTCGCGTCGCAGTTTCGGATCGGGGTCCTTCAGGCAGCGGTCAATGATCAGACCCATGCGCTGCACACGCTCCATCGCAGCACGCCGTAGATCCGTTTCCGGAGCTTGGATGGCAACCGTTTCCAGCATGTCGTGGTCTTCAGTCACCAATACCTGGCGCTGGCGCTGTTCGATCGAGAACTTTGCATCGAGCAGGAAGTGACGCAGACGCTGTCGTGCCAGATCGCGAACTTCCGCGCTCGCATCGAGGCGCGCGCGGTCGGCGAGCAAAGACAGATCGTCGAGCCGTCGAATGGCTGCCTTGCGCACCAGCGCATCGGCATCATGGCGGGCGAAATCGGCGATTCTGCCGAGCAGGTCGGGATGGCTTTCCTGCGCCACTGCATTGGCGCGTTTGGCCGGATCGGCACTTTCCCAGGCGGGCTTCGACAGGAATGACAACCACTTCATGGGCAGGGATTTCTCGTTCAGCGGAGGAAGAACGTGCGGTCGGCAAGCAGCGCGTCGCTTGCACAGCTCCGGTCCGACCGAACTGACCGACACGCACTCGGGTTCAGCTTAGCAGGGCATGATGACGATGCCGAGGTTGAGTCTCACCGATATTCGCGATGGCAGTCTGTGCAGGCCTGCTCAATTCCACCCACGGGCTTGACAAGCGTCGTGCACACCGCGACCGATGGTAAAGCCAACGCGCGTTCAATGGCTTGACCGAGCGCCTGGCCCAGCTCCAGTTGGCGCGGATCGGCGGTCGCCGCTGGGCGGGTAAGTGCCGGCATGACTTCGGGCATGATCCGCCGCATTGCCAGCAAGTGCTGGCGAACTTGCGCGGGTTCGCACTGGGCAGGCCAGAGCAACTGTGCCTTCGTCGCGCTCAAATGGTGTTGCAGGACTGCCATCACGCCACGCGGATAGGCACGAGCGCTTGCAATTTGTCGCGCTGCGCTCATTGCGCACAAAGCGCCCACGACAATTCCGATGATCAACAGGACCAAGGCGCGCATCGATCGACGTGTCCACGGTGTAGGTCCTGGCAACATACCATTGCAGCATCTGCCGAAGACGCTGCGCGCCGCTTACAATGACGCCATGAATGCAGCGACCCAGCGATTTTCCGGCATTGACCGACTGTATGGAAATGGCAGCCTGCAACGCCTGCTGCGTGCGCATGTCGCAGTGATCGGCATCGGCGGAGTGGGGTCGTGGGCGGCCGAGGCGCTGGCGCGGTCGGGTGTTGGCCGCATCACCCTGATCGATGCCGATGATGTCTGCGTGTCCAATACCAACCGCCAGCTGCATGCCCTCGAAGGAAGCTACGGTCGGGGTAAAGTGGCGGTGATGGGCGAGCGTCTGCGCGCGATTCATCCCGGAATTGAAGTTGATGAAATCGCCGAATTCCTGACCAGCTCGAATCAGGATCGACTGCTCGATCGCGGCTATGATCTGGTCATCGACGCCTGCGACGCGTTTCGCACCAAGGTTGAAATGATTCACTGGTGTCGCCGCCGCAAGTTGCCGCTGATTGTTTGCGGGTCTGCAGGTGGGCGCAGTGATGTGACGCGCATCCAGGTGCGCGATCTGAGCCGTACCGAACACGATGCCATGCTCAGTCTGATTCGCAAAAAACTGCGCAGCGAGTTCGGATTTCCGTGCAACCGTGATCGTTACTTCGGCGTAGCCGCTGTGTATTCGCTGGAAAACGTGCGCTACCCGCAGGCTGATGGCACGGTCTGCGGTACGCGACCCGAGGGCGAGGCCGGGAAGCTTGATTGCGCTGGTGGTCTGGGCGCCGCAATGCATATCACCGCCGCTTTCGCGATGGCAGCTGTCGGTCGCGCGATCGAGCGATTGCTGGAGCCACCGACCACCAGACCGGCACCTGCGGTGGCGCTGGTAGTCGATACGGGAGTCGTCGCATGATTGTCGAAGCCGGCGCTTCGCCGCCGATTGCCGCACCAGTGGACTGGTCACGCCTCGATGAACTGCTGGAGATGGAGAGCGCTGGCATGCCGGGGTTGACCGCGCGGCTGGTGTGCACCTTCGTGCAGAACTCACAGCGCTTGCTCGGTGAGTTGCAGGCCGCGATGGACGCAGGCGATGCCGATGGCGTGCGCCGCGCCGCGCACAGTATCAAATCGACATCAGCCAATGTCGGCGGCACGCCTCTGGCCCTGGTCGCACGCACGCTTGAACATGCCGCACAAAAATCCGCGTGGCTGCCCGAGCAGGCAGATGTCGATCGAATCGTCGCTGAGCATCAACGCCTACTGCAGGCGCTGTCGGAACGGTTTGCCTTGGTATAGAACGGCGTTGAGCGGCGTGCTCGCCCGACTCAGGCGGCGTTCTGCACGCCGATCAGCGCCATGAGATTGCGCGATGTCGCAGCCGCGAGTGCGCTCGGTTCGATATTGCGCAGCGCTGCGACACAATTCAACACGTCAACCAGGCGCTCTGGCGTATTGCGCTCGCCCTGATGTCCGAACAGCGGTTGATCGGGCGCATCGGTTTCCAGCAACAGGTATTCGAGCGGCAGCGTCGCAACCACGCGGCGCAGTCGAGCCGCGCGTTGGTAGGTGACCGGTCCGCCGAATCCGAGCAGAAAACCTTGGGCGCACCACTGCTGTGCTTGCTCGCTGCTGCCGGCAAAACTGTGCACGATGCCGCGCAAACGTCCAACACGCCTGATCTCAATGAGCAGGGGCTCCAGTGTACGCCGCGCATGCAAAATCACTGGCAGATCCAGTTCATGCGCCAACTCAAGCTGAGGCCGCAACACGCGCAGCTGATGCACCGGGTCGAGGCCGGGAACGTAGTGATCCAGGCCGCACTCGCCAATGGCACAGCAGCGATGCGTTGCGATCCAGTGCGCCAGTGCTTCAGTGTCCGCGTCTGTGTGTCGGTCCAGGAACATCGGATGCAGACCATAGGCGGGAAAAATGTTCGCGTCGGCGTCGGCCAGCAGCGCGATTCTCTCCCAGCTGTCACGATCCACCGCCGGCACCAACAAGCCGTGCACTCCCGAAGCGTGCGCCGCGGTAATCACCGCTGCGCGGTCCGCATCAAATTCGGGCGCGTCGATATGGCAGTGGCTGTCAATCAGCATGTCAGCGTTTAGCGCGGCGGCAGTGGCACCGGCGCCGGTTCCGGCGATTTCTTCCAGCGCGACAACATCACTGTTCCTGCGGCCAGCAGGATCTCATCGATGAACGGCACGAAGTCGGGCACCAACAGATCGAAGACAAACAGCAGGGCGATGATCGAGAACAGCACGGGTGCGCGCAAGCGCGTAAAGAATCGCGACAAACCGCCAATTAATATACTCACGCACGTTCCTCTGCTGGCTTGCTGTCATTATGGCTGCAGTGCAGGCAGAGTGTGGCGAATGCGCGGGAAAAACTTCGCAATCGGTGCGGTCCTGGCAATACTCGGCTTGACCGGATGCATGAGCGTGCACGCCGCAGGCATTTTTCGCTGCACTGGCGCTCAGGGCGAACTGGTATTCCGCGGCGCGCCGTGTTCAGGCGCTGGATTGGCGAGGGCAGACGCGACCAAACGTTCGATCTTCAGCCCGCCCCCGCGCGCCAGCGGTCAGCCGGCACGCTGCGTATTCGAGACCAAGCCATTGCTGTTGACCGATCCGATTTTCGAGCACACCAGATTGCGACTGGTCATCGATATCGATGGTGATGGTCCCTACCTCAACATCGTCAGTGCCGGCCAATACTCGCTGGACGGATTCAAGCTGGCGCCGGCGACCTTTGATGCGCGGGTTTCGAGCCAGGGTTTGCAGACCAGCAGTGGTGCGTTCCACGAAGCCGATTGGCGCATGAATGAACAGACCCTGGGGTTCGGTCGCTCGCGCATGCGTCAGCTGCTGACCTCGCTGTCGCGTGAAGAGGCCAGCCTGCTGGTCTGGTTCGAGGGGTTTGAGTTGCCGGTGTATTCGGCGTCGATTCCGGCGGAGGACTTTCGTCTCGCCGTCGATAACGTGCGGCGCTGTTGGAAAAGCCGGGCACAGGGTTCCTGAATCCAGCGGATCGCGGACTGCACCTGAACCGGCTGCGCCCGCGAGAACAGGCCAGCCTGTTGGTCTGGTTCGAGGGATTCGAGTTGCCGGTGTATTCGGCTTGGATCCCCGCAGAGGACTTTCGGCTCGCAGCCGATAATGTCCGGCGCTGTTGGAAAACCCGGACACAACCTTTCTGAAACTAGCGTGGCGCGGACTGCGCCTGAATCAGCTGCGACAGAATGCTCACCGCGATTTCATGTGGTGTTTGGGCATCTATTTCGATGCCCACCGGGGCGTGCAAACGACTGGCAAGCTCAGGCTGATCGGGCAGGGCGGCGAGCACTTCGTTGATTCGCTTCTGGCTGCCCATCATGCCGAGGAAGTGCGACGGCAATCCGGCGATTGCACGCAGGGTTGCCACGTCGCTGGCAAAGTCGCGGTTGAGCAGCACCACCAGCATCCTGCGCTGCGTGTCGAAGGCCTGGCGGAGTGAGGCGACGGCGCCA
>JANMSL010000016.1:0-2295 GCA_031389245.1 Lysobacterales bacterium
GAAGTTATGGCGCGATCGTGGATGTGCACGACCCGTGGGCTGATGCGCTCGAGGCCAGACACGAGCACGGTGTCGATTTGCTTGAAACGCTCCCAGAGCGCGGCCAGTACGATCTGGTGGTCGTCGCCGTCGCGCATCGGCAGTTCGCCCAGCTCGGGGTCGAGGGTTTGCGCCGACTGACACGTAACCCTGCGGTGATCTTCGATGTAAAGGGCATGTTTCCGCGCAGCCAACTGGATGGTCGTCTATGAGGCTGGATCGGGTCTCGCCGGATCGCAGGCGCCAAGGACGCGCGCACTGACATGTGCGGCATAGCCGGCGTCTACTCCTACTCCAGCAACGCCGCCCCGGTGCAGCGCGAGGAATTGCGGCGTGTGCGCGATCATATGCAGGCACGCGGTCCTGACGGTGCCGGCGAATGGTTTTCCGAAGACGGCAGAGTAGGACTCGCACATCGTCGCCTTGCGATCATCGATATCTCGGAACGCGGCGCTCAGCCGATGCATAGTGCGGATGGGAAACTGGTGATCAGTTTCAATGGCGAGATCTACAACTATCAGCAATTGCGCGCGACGCTGGAAGCGCAAGGCCGCGTTTTTGTGACCGGCTCGGATACCGAAGTGTTGCTGCACCTGTATGCCGTAAAAGGCGTGAACATGCTCAACGACTTGCGCGGCATGTTTGCTTTCGCGCTGTGGGATGGTGCGCGTCGGATACTGCTGCTCGCACGCGATCCATTTGGCATCAAGCCGCTGTATTACGCCGATGGCCAAGGAACGCTTCGCTTCGCGTCCCAGGTCAAGGCGCTGCTGTGCGCCGATGTGGATACTGCGCCAGAGCCCGCCGGACATGTTGGCTTCATGCTCTGGGGCTCGGTGCCGGAACCGTGGACGATGTACCGCGGAATCCGCTCGCTGCCGGCGGGACATTGGCTCAGCGTCGATGAGCGCGGTGTCGGGGTCTCCGTGAGTTATTGCGATATTGGCGCTGTGCTCGCCGATGCTGCGATGGCGCCGGTGTCGATGGACCGTCGCAGCGCCATAGCATCAATCGCAGCCGCAATTCGCGACAGCGTCAGGGCACACCAGATCGCCGATGTGGCGGTTGGCGTGTTCCTTTCTGCAGGCATCGATTCCAGCATCATCGCGCACAGCGCTGCTGATCAAGGACAGCGTCCGTTTACCCTGACCCTGGGTTTCGAAGAGTACTCGGGCACAATCGATGACGAGGTGCCGCTGGCCGAGGAACTCGCCAGAGAGATCGACGCCTGGCACAGCACCTTGATCACGCGCCGCAGCGATTTCGAGGACGAGCGCGACAAGCTGTTGACCGCGATGGATCAGCCCTCAATCGACGGCGTCAACACCTGGTTCATTGCCCGCGCCGCGGCGCGCATGAACCTCAAAGCGGTGCTGTCCGGTCTGGGCGGCGATGAGTTGTTCGCCTCTTGGCGTTGCCGAACCAGCTCCAGGCGGCGTATCCGGCGAAAAGCAGCAACACCCACCAGTGTATTCCGCTGAACCCTCGCGATGGCCGCCCATCGGCTGAACTGCGACTCCGGATTGCCATACTGTTTCTCCGTCCCTGGACTAAAGCTCGCGTAC
Source organism: Lysobacterales bacterium (assembly GCA_031389245.1). Taxonomy (GTDB): domain Bacteria; phylum Pseudomonadota; class Gammaproteobacteria; order Xanthomonadales; family Ahniellaceae; genus 0-14-3-00-62-12. Next base: position 1,605 of record JANMSL010000016.1, read on the forward strand.
CACTCGGAAACCAAGTCGCGCCGTGCTGGTTTCGGCGTCCATCGGCAGTCTAGCCGCGGAACGCGCCTGATCCAAGGAACTTTCCCAGGACGCACCACGCACTACCCTCTGCGGACAGCCCGGGTTCACCCATGCTGAGCCATTCATGGGTGCACGCTGGTAGCTGTCGTGCCAGCAATCGAAGGTCCATTCCGAAACATTTCCGATCATGTCGAAGGTCCCGAAGCGTTCCACCGGAAAATTCCGAACCGGTGCCGGACCCCAGAATGCATCGCGATATCCAGCAATTGGATTGCCCCAACGTCGGCCAAGCCGCGACAAATCGCCATCGCCGGTCAGGTTGCCGACTATGCGCTTCGGCGGCGAAGCGCCCCACGGGAAAACTTCGGAACTGCCCGCGCGTAACACGTATTCGAATTCGGCTTCACTCGGCAGCCGATAGGGCTGTCCGGTCTGCGCGGAGAGCCAACGTGCATACGCCAACGCATCCCGTAGCGTGATGTGCACGACTGGCAACGCCGGCGAGGCGATGCGGCCAACATGATCGCGTCGCCAATCAACGTCGATGTGCTCACTGAACACGCCGCCCTTTTCGTCGTAGACGGTCGACCGGCCCGCACGCGTAGCGGAGCTCCGGTAACCGTTGGCGACCACGAAACGTCTGAACTCGGCAACGCTGGCCAACCCGGTC
>JANMSL010000018.1:0-1961 GCA_031389245.1 Lysobacterales bacterium
ACGGCGGGCGTGGAAGTGCTGCGAGTAACCACTGCTTATCCCGACCTCGCGCCAAACACCTTCGCATTCGGCACGCAGAAGTTTCGACTGCGCCTCGCGCCCGCGTTTCCCTGCGGCGCTGAGATCCAATTGCAGCTGCAGGCAAGTTTCGGCGGCGGCTCACCTGGCATTGCGACGCTGGCGTTGGCAGCAATCACCTTGCCGGTGGGCATTGCTGGTGTGCCCTTCGAGCAGGTCTATGCGGGCAGCGCGGTACCCATTCCCGATGGCGACCTGCTTGGCACCAGCGTCGTGCTTGCGGTAAACGCACCCGGCGCGCGCATCAGCGATATCGACCTGCGCTTCGACGGCGCGAAATGCAGCGGTGATTTTTTGGCGACCGGCGTGGGCTTGCAGCACACCTTCGTTGGTGATCTGGATATCCGCCTGCAATCCCCTTCTGGAACCAGCGTGCGACTGGTCGATCGACCACGCGCTGGCGCCGGCAACAACAGCGGCAACCATTTCTGCCAGACCGTATTCGACGATGCCGCAAGCACCGCGCTTACCGATGCAATCAGCAGCGGCGAGCCGTTCAGCGGCGCGTTTCGCAGTGCCGCTCCGCTGGCAGGATTCAACGGAGAATCTGCCGATGGCGACTGGCAGCTGCGACTTGTTGATGCGGCGGCGGGTGACAGCGGTCAGTTGCGCGCCTTCCGTCTGGTGCTGCGACCAGCACTGTGCGACTTGTACGTGCCAGTAGTGCTCCACGCAGACGGCTTTGAGTAAACCTCGGACGAACGGCCACATACAACGCGACGAGCTTCATATTCCAATGGCGGACAATCCGGCTAAGCTCGACGCATCCGGGACTGCACACTTCACCAGCCGATGGCTGTAACCGATTTGCCTTTTCAAGCCGCCTTTGACCAGCTCCAGCACCGACTGGAGAAGTGCCATGCTGCGCGCGAATGCGCCTGGGCACTGACCGACGCGGCGATCGGAGCGTTCAGCTTGCCCGACTGCGTCAGCTATCTGCTGAATGCGGACGGACTAACGCTGACCCAGGTGTCGGCGTTTGGTCCCAAGATGAAACTCGGCCAAATGGTGGAGAACGCCATCACGCTGCGCGTCGGCGAAGGCATCGTCGGCAGCGTTGCCAGCGCGCGCGCACCGATCCGCATTGACGACACGCGGCTGGATGCGCGGTACATCGTTGATGATGCAGCACGGTTATCCGAGCTTGCCATTCCCATCCAGTACAACGGCGATCTTTTTGGGGTGATGGATATGGAGCACGAACAGCCGGCGTTCTACCATGCGCAGCACGAAACGGTACTGATGCGCATGGCAACCCTGGCGGCGGCACGAATTGCCGCGCTGCGTTGTCCTGCACCGTCAGTATCAGACTGACGCTCATCCGCTCAACTGCAAGGGAGATTTGTTATGCGCTGGATATTCCTGATACTTGCATTCGCGTCGGGTGGGATCGCCTTCACCGCCGACAGCCCGGGCATGATCGGAGTGGCATTGCTGCTCTCGGTCGTGTTTTCCTTTGTTGCGGTGTTGGCCTTTGTGCAGGCACGAATCGAAGGCAACGCGCAATCGCATGCCACCGTGCTGGGCTCAAAGGACGTGCAACTTGCTCGCCAGAAAACCTTGCATAAGCAACCAGCGCACAGCAAAACCCGGCAGCACGGGGCGGTGGGCGACACCAGCGTTTCCTATGCGGATTCCGGCTCGTCGCGCAAGGCACATGCCGCTGACGACAACCACGCCACCGATTTTTCTGGCGATTCGGCCAGCGATGGCGGCGGTGGTGGTGGCGGCGACTGAGCAACCGATGCGTCGGCGCTGGATCTGCGCCTGACGGCCGCTGCCGCGCAAGGGCTTCAGAGTTTTTGAATTGTCGAAGCCGGCATTGCATTGAGCATGCAATGGCCATACTTGAAAAGTACGGCGCAAAGCTTAGTCACCGCTTG
>JANMSL010000065.1:0-8648 GCA_031389245.1 Lysobacterales bacterium
CGGCCGAGCGCCTTCCTGATCTACCAGGAATCCAAGCTGATCATCCGCGCGCTGCGCGATTACCTGCGTAACGATATCGGCGAAATCCTCATCGACCACGAGGAGTTGTACGGCGACGCCCGCGACTTCATGCAGCAGGTAATGCCGAACAACCTCCGTAAACTAAAATTGTATAAAGATAACACTCCGCTGTTCTCGCGCTTCCAGATCGAAACGCAGATCGAGAACGCGTTTGATCGCACCGTGCGCCTGCCGTCCGGTGGCGCCATCGTCATCGACCAGACCGAAGCGCTGACCTCGATCGACATCAACTCCGCCAAGGCGACCAAAGGCGGCGATATCGAGGAAACCGCATTCAACACCAATCTTGAAGCCGCGGTCGAGATCGCACGCCAACTGCGCATCCGTGACCTCGGCGGCCTGGTGGTTATCGACTTCATCGACATGGAGTCGAGCAAGCATCAACGCGAAGTGGAAGACCGCCTGCGCGATTCGATGAAGGTTGACCGCGCACGTGTGCAACTCGGCCGCATCTCGCGTTTTGGCCTGCTCGAGCTTTCGCGTCAGCGTCTGCGTCCATCACTGGGTGAAGCTTCGCAAAACGTTTGCCCACGCTGCGAAGGCCATGGCCACATTCGCGGCGTCGAGTCGCTGTCATTGTCCATTCTGCGCATCGCCGAAGAAGAAGCAATGAAAGACAACACCGGCCAGGTGCTCATCCAGGTTCCGGTTGGCGTGGCCAATTTCCTGCTCAACGAAAAGCGCCACGCAGTCGCGGAAATCGAAAAGCGTCAGGAAGCGATTCTGGTCATCGTCGCCGACGAAAAATTGCATACCCCGCATTATGAGATCAAGCGCATCCGCACCAGCGAAGTGGCGATGGAAACTCAGCCCAGCTACGAGCGCATCACAGTCGCCGCCGCGACGCCCCTGCCCGCATCGACTCAGCCTCTAGCCGAAGCCGAGAAGCCCGCAGTGACGCGTATTGCTCCGATGGCTCCTGCGCCGATGAAGCCGGAACATGAGCAGGTCGAAGTGATCAAACCGGCTGCTTCGCATCGGGCAGTCGCTGCCGTGGCTGCATCCAAACCTGGGCTCTTCGCGCGAATGGCCGCCTGGTTCTCGTCGGGCCCATCGACCACCGAAAATTCGAAACCACTGGCCAAATCAGTGAGTAGCAACGATTCGAAGTCGCGCTCTGGCCAGCCGCCGAGTCGTCCACCGCAGAGCGGGCGTGACCATGACCGTCATGGCAAGAACCGCAACGAACGCTATGAACGCAAGCGTGATGACAAACGCGAACCCCGCGCAGAACGTCCGCCGCAACAAGCAAACCCGGTGCAACGTCAGGAAGCTCAAGGCAAGAAGCAGCAACCCAATCAGCAGCAAAGGACCCAGCCCCAACAGTCGGGGCACTCTGGGCGCAACGAGCCGAAAGCCGCAACAGCTCAATCACAAAGCGCGGGAAAGGCAAACGTCGCGGCGTCGAATGCAGCGATTGTTGCCGCTACGCAGGCCGTGACACCAGAAGCGTTGGACGATAAGTTCCTGCTCGGAGTCCCTGCAGACGGCACAGCAGAGATGGCCGCGTCAGCGTCAACAGCCATTACCGGCGATTCTGAGCAAGACCCAAGCGCCACCGCACTCGATGGCGACGGTAAGCGCCGCCGCGGGCGGCGCGGTGGCCGTCGTCGTCGTCGCGGTGACCGCAGTGTCGCTACCGCCGGAGTCGAGTCGCTGAATGCAGACTCAGCCAGCGATGAAGTCGATTTGGACGACGAAGATGACCACGATAACGTCGCTGAAACCGCCTCAGTCGCGCCGATCATGGTTGCCAGCGACCACGAAATTGCCGAAACCAGATCCGCAAACGGAATGATTTCGACGCCAGATGCTACTCACTCCGCGGATGACGCTCCGCTCAGCAGGCCGGCAGCGAGCGGTGAATCAGAGTTTGCGCTGGTTGCAAGCGCGCCAATTCTCGAGGACACATCCGCTGACTCTGACTCTTACCCTGAGCCCAGAACTGGCGATACTGCACAAACCGCTATTGAGCCAGCCGTGCCTGAGGATCACTCGCCGATCTCACTTGCTTCTGAACCGACGCAAGTGGAGCGAGTGCCGCAACGGCGGCCGCGACAGGATCTGCCGCGTATCGATATACCGCGTCACAACCCTTTGTCGGTGGCGGTATCAATCGCAGCACATTCGCAATCCCATCTGTTTTCGGAGCCACCAGCCCGTCCGGAATCGAGAGTCGTCAGTAAGTCACAAAACGCGGAGCATCCTGTTGTGGTTGAAGACGCGCCTGCGCCTGTCGACAACCCGGCGCCTGTTGCGGCCGTGCAGCATACGCAACCCATTCAGATCAGCACGGTAGTCATCGCGCCAGCCAGCGGCGAAGCAGATCGCACCGATGGCGAAGAGCCCATCACTGCGTCACCTGTGCCGGAGATTGCCAACGCGGTTGTGGTCGCAGAATCTGCGCTGGGCGTTGAAGCCGAGCGACCCGTGCCCTGATCGCATTGAGTCGATGCGCAGTCGCTCCAAGACTGCGCATCAGCATCTGGACAACTACCCACTTGTGCATCTGCCCGAATTGTTCGCGGGCGGTTGCGGTTGCGCTAAAACCGGATCGGTAAGCTACTTTCGAGCGCTGAAAACATCAACCGACAGCGCAGTGGCTCGATCGATCGGATTCACTGCCTGGCACGATGAATCGACACCACGTCGGGCTCTGCGGCGTGTCCGCGTTCTACATCGAACTCCGGGACCAGCAAGCGCAGACAGCGCAACACGTCCTTTTCGTCGAAGTGCCGCACGGCCGCTTCGGCCTGACGCAGCGCAGAATTGAGTTCGACCCATGCCACGAACCGGGGTTGCGCCAGAAAAATTTTCGGGTGTCCGGTGCTTTCGTAGTCTTCCTGTTCGTGAAACAGCTCCTCGAACAACTTTTCACCGGAACGCAGACCAGAATAAGTTATGCGTACATCCCGGTCCGGTACTTTCCCGGCGAGCAGAATCATCTGCTCAGCAAGGTATCGGATTCGCACTGGCTCACCCATGTCGAGCGCGTAAATTTCACCCCCACGGCCCAGAACCGCCGCCTGCAAAATCAACTGGCAGGCCTCGGGAATGGTCATGAAGTAGCGCGAGATTTCCGGATGGGTGACGGTAACGGGTCCGCCGCGTCGAATCTGCTCGCGGAACAAAGGCACGACGCTGCCGGCCGAATCAAGCACATTGCCGAAACGCACGGTAATGAAATGCGTTTTGGCACGCTGCGCAAATGACTGACAGAACACTTCGGCGGCGCGCTTGCTCGCGCCCATGACACTGGACGGATTGACCGCCTTGTCCGTTGAAATCAGCACAAACGTTTCGACCTGGTATCGCTCGGCGGCCAAAGCCAGCACCTGGGTGCCCAATACATTGTTGCGCACCGCCTCACGCACCTGTTCCTGCAACAACGGCACATGCTTGAAGGCGGCGGCATGGAACACCGCATTCGGCCGATGACGCTCAAACACTCGCTCGCACACTGCAGCATCGCCGCAATCGCCCAGCACCGCGTTCAGCACCAGGTCTGGAAACTCAGCTCTGAGCTCTTGTTCAATGCGATACAGATTGAATTCAGTCAGCTCGAGCACGGTCATCGATTCGACACCCAGACGCGCGACCTGACGACACAGCTCCGCGCCGATCGAACCGCCTCCACCGGTGACCAGAACGCGCTTACCGGCGATTCCAACGCGGATCGCCGTCCAGTCCAACGCTATCGGGTCACGGCCCAGCAGGTCTTCGATCGCCACTTCTTTCAATTCGTTGAAGTTGGATCGCCCTTCGACCACGTCTTGCAAGCGCGGCACAGTTCGAAACGGCAGACCGCTTTGTTCGCACAATGAAACCACGCGTTGCATCTGCTGATTGCTGGCCGATGGAATCGCGATCAAGACCATCTCAGCGGCCACTTCGCCGGCGAGCCGCGGCAATTGGTCGATCGGACCGAGCACCGGAATACCGTGCAGCTTGGCTCCCTTGAGCGCGACATTGTCGTCCAGAAAACCGACCGGTCGATACTGGGTCTCGCGGCGCAGATCACGCACCAGGGTCTCGCCCGCACGACCTGCGCCGAGGATCAGTACACGCTTGGCAGTTGCATGCGGGCCACCGTCCTGACGGCTGTCCTTCCACAATCGATACAGCATTCGAGGCATACCCAACAACACCAGCAACATCAACGGATAGATGCCGAGTACCGCGCGCGGTGTGCCCTCAAGGCGGTCAAATAGAAACAACCCAATGGCGATTGCAGTTGTGCCAATCAGACTGCCGCGAGCGATGTTCCACAGGTCAGGAAGGCTGGCGAACCGCCATAAGCCGCGATAGAGACCCGTCCAGTACAGCACTAGCCCTTGCAAGCCCAGCACGATCGCATACTCGGGACCGAAAGGCGGGATCGGCGGGGCTATGGGCAACAGGTTGTATCGGATCCAGTTGGCACTGAACCACGCCAGCCAGACCATTCCGAGATCGTGCGCCACCACGGCAAGGCGTGGGTGGATATAGGCAATGATCGTACGCAGCTTCATGTGTCAGCTCGGGCCGTTCTCGGAAATTCCAGCACTGCATTCTTTTTCATATCGCCATTTTGCCCGATGCGCGCGCAGAAGCCTACGCTTGGTGCTAACCCAAGTGCAAACGCCAACGGCAAACACTGCCGCTACCAATGCGACGGCGATCGGATCTTCAAGACCCATGTCGAATGCAACAAGTTCAGCGCCGCTGAGCGGCCCGGAGTTTATCGGGTGGGCGTTTAGCCAAAGCAGCAGTGGCAGCACCACCGTCAGGTTCCACCCCTGAACCACGATCACTACCCTTGCATGAGAATGCCCTGATCGCACCAACCACTGATACAGATGCTCGCGGTGTGCCCGCCACCAGCGGCGCCCCGAGTACATCCGAAATACTAAAGTGCACAGACCGTCGATCAGTACCAGAGAATGCAACAACGCAGCCTCGAGCAACGAGATTGCACCCGTCATCAACGCCCAAAAAGTAAACACGGCCAGCAGGAACCCGATTGCTCCGCTGCCGACATCGCCCAGGAAGATGCGCGCCTTGGGGAAATTCCACGGCAGAAACCCGGCGATCGCACCCGCACTGCAAGCGATAGAAAACGACAAGCTTGGGTCCAGGTTTGGCGCCAGCACGCTGAGCAGGGCAAGGACAAACAACGCCTGGATGCCCAACAGGCCATTGGCTCCGTCGATGAAGTTGTGCAAGTTTATCGACACCACAACGCCCGCAATCACGGCGAACAGACACAGCCCACCCCACAGCGATGCAGCGGGCATGATGTTTGGCACGTGCCACAACAACCACCACCAAAGGGTGGCTCCGGCAAGTGCGTGAACCAGCAGTCGCGGTGCGATGCCCAGTCCCCGTCTGTCGTCCCACCAACCTATGGCCGCGACCAGCAGCAACCCGACATTCAGCGGCAATAGATCGGAACGCGCGGGGTGCGTCGACGCGAGCAGCATCACACCCGTCGCTGCGCCCACTATCCCGAGACCACCACCTCGCGGAATTGGGGCATGATGAAGACGGCGCTGACCCGGATGATCCAGCATTTCCATGGCAAGCAGTAATCGACGCAAGGCACCGACCAAAACTATCGACGCGACAAATGCCAGCGCGAACGCGAACAAGATCAGTCCCCAGCCACGCCGTGCACCGGTTTGATCGAACCCCAATTCTTGCAGCCGGGACACTGCCAAAAATGCGATCGGGAACCGAAGCCGCAGTAGCTGCAGCGGTACACTGCCTGGTCGGCAATCAACTGTCGAAACAGTTCGCGCAGGCTCATCAGCTGCTCGCGCGCTTCACCCTGGCTGGCCTGGATTTGCAGCTCGACCAGTGCCGCCAGACCACGCACAGACGGCCGCTGACGCAGACGTTTGGACAAGTAGGTCATTGCCAGTCCGATGCCCTCTTCGTCCTCGATGCGACGCGCCATTGCCAGCACGGGCGAAACTCCAGGGTAACGTTCGGACAAGCTCTCCAGGTAACTGCGTATGCGCACTGGCTCCTGCAATTTTTCCAGGCAAAGTATGATCTGTGGCAGCGCCTCGGGCACAAAATCGACGTCGTTCTCGAGTGCTTTCTCAAAGGCGTTTGCCGCCGATCGCCAGTCGCCGCGTTGCATCGCAAGACGGCCCTCGATCAATCGCGGCCGCACCGCGTGGCGATCGCTTTGATTGGCTTCTCGAACCAGATTCTCAGCACTGGCGACATCACCTTTCTGACAGGCCGCGTTGGCGAGTTCGGAAAGAAAATGGGCGATCAACCTGCCCTGGTTTTCACCGGTGATCTTTTCCAGGCGCTTCGCGTGCTCGATGGCACGAAACCAGTCGCGTTCCTGTTGGCAGATCGAGATCAACTGACGCAACGCCGGCGCCGCATGTGTATCCACAGTCAATAAATCGGTAAACAACACCTCGGCCCGATCCAGAAGCCCGGCACGCATGTAATCCTCGCCGAGTTCCAGCAGTGCCACCGACTTTTGATCAGCCGTCAGATTGGGGCGTGCAATCAGATTTTGGTGCAGCCGGATCGCGCGATCGGCTTCACCGCGACGCCGAAACAGACTACCCAGAGCTAGATGCGTTTCCACTGTGTGGTTGTCGACTTCCGCGATCTGCAGAAAAACTTCGATCGCCTTGTCGGGTTGCTCGTTGAGCAGGAAATTCAAACCGCGAAAATAGTTGCGGCGCAGCTTGTCGACCTGAAGCCCCTTGATGCGCTCGGTACCGCGCCGTGCGATCACATATCCGATCAGCAAACCGCACAGCAATGCCAGCCAGATCGACGTGCCGCCACTGATCATGCGCTATCACGTTGCTGCTGCGCGGTCTCCAACGCCCGTGCCAGGGCGCGCAAACGCAGACGCTGCGGAACGACGACGCCGGCGATCAAGATCAATCCGGCGATTAGGCACCCGAAGAACAGCACCATGGGTATCAGCACCCCAATCGGCAGGGAAAACTCGACGAAATAGAGGTCGACTGCGGCGATCTCACGATTCGCCATAAAGAAAAAGAGCGCGAGAATGGCCAGGAGCAATGCCAGGGGCAGGACGATCCAGCGTGGCATGGTCTAGTCCGAATACTGTTGGGGGTCGCCGCAGGCTGATTCAGCCCACGATATCATCGGGCCCGGAATCAACGCCATTGACGCGATCGCGCAGTTCCTTGCCAGGTTTGAAATAGGGGACGTACTTTCCGGGCAGGGCCACGGACTCACCCGTCTTCGGGTTACGGCCCAGGCGCGGTGGGCGAAAATGCAACGAGAAACTTCCAAAACCCCGGATCTCGATGCGCTCACCCTTGGACAGCGCGTGGCTGATGTGCTCCAAGACTTCCTTGACGCCCAGCTCTACATCGTGATGCGCCAGATGCTTCTGGCGCCTGGACATAGCTTCAATCAATTCGGACTTGGTCGTCATGCGCGTTGAGTTGTCCGATCGGAGGCCTTTCAGCCCGCTTGGTTACCATCCAAAAGACGCTCCGGAATTTCCGGAGCGCCCATCTCTCGTCTCACTGCCTGGAGCCAAACAACCTTACTTGTTACGCATCTGCTCCTGGAGCAGTGCACCAAGCTTGGTAGTGGCAACTCCACCGCTGCCGGTGTTGTTGCTATTACTGTTGCTGCCGCCCTGGTACTCGGCCAACGTATCGGCGAGTTCCTGCTCATCCTTGGCGCGGATCGAAAGCTGCAGCGTGCGGCCCTTGCGGTCCATGCCGGTGAACTTGGCTTCCACTTCATCACCCACGCTGAGTCGGGTGGTGGCATCTTCGACGCGCTCCTTGGCGATATCCGAGGCACGCAGATAACCCTCAATGCCTTCGCCGATGGTGATCGTTGCTCCACGCGGATCAACTTCCTTGACCACACCCTTGACCAGACTTCCACGCGGGTGATTGGCCATGAAGGTGCCGAACGGATCTTGCTCAAGCTGCTTGATGCCCAACGAGATGCGCTCACGCTCCGGGTCAACAGCCAATACGACTGCGTCAACCGACTCGCCCTTCTTGAAGTTGCGGACCAGTTCTTCGCCGGTCGCCTGCCAGCTGATGTCCGACAAATGAATCAGACCGTCGATGCCGCCTTCCAGGCCGATGAAGATACCGAAATCGGTGATCGACTTGATCGTGCCAGCGACCTTGTCGCCTTTCTTGAAATTGCCAGCAAACTGTTCCCACGGGTTGTTGATGCACTGCTTCATGCCGAGCGAGATACGGCGACGCTCTTCATCCACGTCGAGCACCATGACTTCGACTTCGTCTCCGACCAGAACCAGCTTGCCCGGATTGACGTTCTTGATGGTCCAATCCATCTCCGAAACATGCACCAGTCCCTCGACGCCGGGTTCCAGCTCGACGAAGCAGCCGTAATCGGTAACGTTGAAGACCTTGCCGAACGAACGACTGTTGGCCGAATAGCGACGCGCAATATTGACCCAGGGATCTTCACCCAATTGCTTAAGTCCAAGCGAAACACGATTGCGTTCACGATCGAACTTGAGCACGCGTACATCGAGTTCCTGGCCGACTTCGACCACCTCTGAGGGATGCCGTACCCGCTTC
>JANMSL010000066.1:0-5123 GCA_031389245.1 Lysobacterales bacterium
ACGGGCGAGCACCTGGTACTCGTGTTTGTCTCCCTTGCGGCGAGCATCGCGGCCGGGATTCCCCTGGGTATCCTTGCGCACAAGGTACGAGCCCTCACCCAGGTTGTGCTCGGCGTGGTCGGGGTGATCCAGACCATCCCGTCGTTGGCCCTGTTCGCGTTCCTGATCGCGCTGCTCGGCACCATCGGCACGGTGCCGGCGCTAATCGCGCTGTTCCTGTATGCGCTGCTGCCAATCGTGCGCAACACCTACACAGGGCTGGAAGCGATCGGCAAAGGCATGCGTCAGGCGGCGCTGGCGCTGGGTCTTGAGAAGCAGGACCGGCTCTGGCGCATCGAGATCCCGCTCGCCATGCCCTCTATCCTCGCCGGCATCAAGACTTCCGCCGTGATCAACGTCGGCACCGCCACCATCGCCGCCTTCGTCGGCGCCGGCGGCTACGGCGAGCGCATCGTCTCGGGCCTCGCCCTGAACGACAACGCGACGCTTCTCGCGGGCGCGATTCCCGCCGCCGCGCTCGCGCTCATCGTGCAAGGCGCTTTCGAGATCGGCGAGCGCCAATTCGGCTGGATGACGCGCACTCGCGCGTCATAGGGCGAGCGATTCGCCTTCCGGTTAGAGTTCTGAAAGGCGAAGCTGACAACTGCGGCTTTTGCCGGATCCGTAGGTCGCGCCTGAGGATGGATGTGGAAAGGATGTTTCGTAAAATCAATGGACAAAAAGACAAAGTTAAGTCGGGCAATTCTGCTGATGATTTCACGTTAGATCCCACTTTGCATGCAGTCGGAATCATCTCATCCATCATGGCTCGATTACTTTTCCGGTGGGGTACCCACTGGAGAGTTCTTTCGGATGACGCTGGAGGATCTTGCGCCACTGATAGACAAATCTTCGAAAGGAATCAGCCGTGTCAACGAGGTTAGCTATATCGGGCTCGTCGCTTATTTCGAAGCCTTCTGCAAAGACCATTTCGCATCGGTTTTGAATATTGAACCGAGTCTGTTGGAGCGACTACGGCAGCAGGGACAAGACATACAAGTGGATCCGACGCGTTTGCTGGACTTGGGTGCGGAGTGGTCTTATCGGCTCGGATTTCTCGTCGCTGAAAAATTCGACTTCGGTACGCCGCAGCGCATAAACGCCTTGTATGGCGCACTACTAAAACTAACTCCGTTCTCGAAGGACGATGCAAAGTTTTATGAAGCGATGCTCAACGATCGCAACCTGCTAGTGCATCACGGCGGCATGTATACATTCAGCTATGTAAGCCAGACCAAACTGGAGTGGAAGGAGGCAGGACACGGGCCGTATTTCGGTTCTCTTGTTGTCACTGCTGAGTATTTCGAGAAGCGCTTCGCATTTATCGACGAGATGGCGCGGAAAATATTAAAAAGCACGCACTCGGCACTCACCGCATACATAGAAAGCCTCGGAGTGAAATACACAGAGGAGCGCCAAAAGGCCGTAGATGCACTTCGTCGGTGGGACGGCGAGTGACCGTGCGTTTCCACAAGCAGGTATTTGTCAGATCTAACTCGAGTTCGAGTGGACGCGACATCGACGCCGCTGGCGCCGATGCACGCCGCTCAACATGACGGTAGGCCGCCCAGACAGGCACTTGCCAATGGCGAATGACGAAAAGGTGTTGGAACTGCGTCGAAGGTTCGACAGCTACCCAGATTCGGCTCTTGTACATGAGCGAGAAAAGTGGATAGAAGGAACGGCAGAACGAATCGCAGCGGACCAACTCTTGCGTGAGCGTGCGGAAGTGCGTCAGAAAAACTGGCACGATGAAGCATTGCATCAGAGTCAGGGCGCAAATCGTCTAGCGAAGTCCGCAATTTGGATTGCGCTATTGTCACTTCTACTTTCAATCGTACAACTGATTCAACAGCGACTTTTTACATGAATTGGACGGCTCTGCCCAGAGCTGGTAACCCGGAATGAACTGGAACAAATCAAATGGTTGAAGCCGCACTGAACGCAGGTCTTGGTGCAGCAATATTGGCAGCTATCGTTTTTCCGCTTGTGTGGTTAGGGGCACAAGTCGCCTTCGCTCTGCCAGAGACGATTTTCGCAGAGCCCTGGACTCTCCAGCTGTTGCCAAGCAGTTTCGTAGAGCTCGGTTTGATCCAGAAGTGAATCTTCGGGCGTTTCGCGAGGTCTTGCTGCCTCACGCGAATCAAGCATTGGCCGACGATGTGCTTCTCGCAGTGCAACGGGTGGCGCCCGAAATGAGGCCGGTCTTTGAACGGTTTCGTGGTCGCCATATTAGTGAAGCGTTGGCCGAAGTGGAGGCTGAAGTGTGCGGCACGCAGGTAGATGTCCGTTCACGCCAAATATCGGAAGCCGACATTGGAAAGCGCGGTCTCACGGATCTGATGTTCGCCGCGGGAGAAGGTGATACAAGCCGAGTAGCCAAGCTACTCGCCGCTGGATCGCCGGTGAATGTGCAGGACGATCAAGGAAAGACTTGCCTTGTTTACGCCGCAATGAACAACCGGCTAGAGATTGTTAAGTTGCTCCTACAAAAAGGGGCAGACCCCAACATCACTACGTCTACTGGCCGTTCCGCGACTTGGTTTGCGAAAAAGGGAGGTTTCTCCCAGATGGCGCATGTGCTGGAAGAATTCAGAGGGGCCTCAAAGAGTGGCGAAAGGTCGGCCTAACCCCCGAGCTAACGCACACGCGCGCACGAGCGCCGCGCCTTACAAAGGTCTCCGGGCGCGCGCTGGTTGCTGGGAACTTTGGGCATCTCAGAAAGAAGAACATGAAGGTTAATTGGTTTTGGATGTGGATCGGCGGCGCTATCGGGCGAGTAGCGGGCACTGGAATTGTTGTGGGGCTCTTCATTGTGGCCTACGGTGCTACGCCCGGTCAGGCCATGGCAGATGTGTTGACGCACTTGCCCCCGTGGTTCGCAAATCCTAGGTTCAAGCTCGCCCTTGTACTTGTGGGGCTTTTTATCATCGGAGCCTCTCTCCACTTTAACGTGTGGTCTTTGCGGCAAAAGGCTATTGATGCATTGGCCGAAGATTTGTCGTGGGCTATTCATCACATACTTAACAAGCCAATAAAGAGCGGAGCTGAGGTTGCTCCCTGGGAAAAAGATTTTAGGGAATGGTGCGAGCGTGTAAGCAAGAAGCTGGAAAACAGGGCTTTTTTCACTAGAGCCGACCAACTTCACTTTGATCGCCTCGGCTTTGTACCAACCGCGAACTTCGCTCACAGTTTCAACGCACACCATGAATGGCTTGTATCTCAATTGAATCTAAAGTTCGATCGGCTACGCGACGTGATCAATTGGACGCAAATGCGAAAGAGATAATAGATTGAATCCCGGATGTCCAACAATTGTTTCCAGGGCGACGCGTTCGAAGCAGCGCGCGCCTGAAACAGGGCGTTAGTCTGTCCCTGTCCAGAATAGCCTGTGCATAGCGAAGCGATCGTTGATCTCTATGAGCGCCATGCTCGCGAATTCGATCAGGATCGTTCCCGAAGCTTGCTGGAAAAGGCGTGGCTCGACAGGTTCCTTGGTTGCGTGCGCCCGTCCGGAGTCGTGCTCGATCTCGGCTGCGGCATGGCGGAGCCGATCGCCCGGTACGTGCTTGAAAATGGATTCCAGGTGGTGGGCGTCGACTCTTCGCCCTCATTGATTGCGCTGTGCCGCGCCCGCTTTCCCGAATCCGAGTGGCTCGTGAACGACATGCGTGAGCTCGCGCTCGGGCGGCGTTTCGACGGAGTGCTCGCCTGGGACAGCTTCTTTCATCTGGACATGGACGATCAGCGCGCGATGTTCCCGCGTTTTGCCGACCATGCGCTGCAGGACGCGCCACTGATGTTCACGAGCGGCCCGGCGCACGGCGAGGCGATCGGTTCCTACCGTGGCGAACCGCTGTATCACGCGAGCCTCGATCCGTCCGAGTACCGGCGCCTGCTTGCCGCGCATGGATTCTCGGTTTTGTCGAACGTTGCCGAGGATCAGGCTTGTGGCGCGCATACTGTATGGCTGGCAAGATCTAAGGGCTGAACCAGCATGCTAAGGCTCTACTACATGCGCAACACCTGCGCGCTCGCATCGCACATAGCGCTCGAGCATGCCGGCGCCGCCTACGAGGCGATCCGCCTGGATTTCGCCAGCTCCGAGCAGCGCAAGCCGGAGTACCTGGCGATCAACCCGAAGGGTCGCGTCCCGGCGCTGGTCACAGACCGCGGCGTGCTGACCGAGACCCCGGCGATCCTCGTGTTCATCGCGCAGTCATATCCGACGGCCAGGCTGGCGCCGCCCGATGATCCATTCGCGCTCGCCGAGGCGCAGGCCTTCAACAGCTACCTCTGCTCCACCGTGCATGTGGCGCACGCGCATCGGATGCGCGGCTACCGCTGGGCGGACGACGCGGCGTCCTTCGCCGACATGAAGCGCAAGGTGCCGCAGTCGGTGGGTGAATGCTTCGGCCTGATCGAGCAGGGCATGCTGAAGGGCCCGTGGGTGCTGGGGGAGGCCTACAGCATCTGCGACGGGTATCTCTTCACGCTGGCGCAATGGCTCGAGGCGGATGGCGTGGATACCGCGAAGCTGCCGCGCGTCATGGAGCACCGCAGCCGGGTGGCGGCGCTGCCCGCGGTACGGAAGGTCCTGGCTGACGAGCTGAAGTGATCGCGCTGGATTGGGGACGGATCGGCGAGGACCTGACGGCGAACGGCTGCGCCGTGATTCCACAATTGCTGGCCGCAAGGGACTGCGCGTCGCTGTCGAAGTGCTACGACGAGGAGGCGCTGTACCGCAGCCGGGTCGTGATGGCCCGCCACGGCTTCGGCAGGGGCGAGTACAAGTACTTCAAGTATCCGTTGCCGGAAATCGTGGCTGGATTGCGAACGAACCTCTATCCCCCGCTCGCGGAGGTCGCGAACCGGTGGAACGAGGCCATGGGAATCGACGTGCGCTACCCGCTGGAGCACGCGGCCTTCCTCAGGCGCTGCCGCAAGGCGGGACAGACCAAGCCGACCGCGTTGATGCTCCAGTACGGGAAGGATGACTACAACTGCCTGCACCAGGATCTCTATGGGGAACACGTCTTCCCGCTGCAGGTGACGGTCCTGCTTTCGGCGCCAGGTCGTGATTT
>JANMSL010000679.1:0-7521 GCA_031389245.1 Lysobacterales bacterium
CAGCGGCCCAGCATCGGCTCGGGATTATGCGTCGCCGGTAGCATCTGGAATCCCATGAACAGTCACCACATCGGCTTCGCCGCACTGACTAACGCGAAACGGTGGCGCAGGCTCACCGCCGGCCGCTCAGCGCAGCAGATATTGGTTGAGCAGGTTCTCGTAACGCTCCTGCTTGCCGCTGATCTGTCCGGGTTCGCCACTCTTCACCGCCAGCGCTTGTAGATCGGCAAGCCCAAGCGCTCCCTGCGCGAAGTCTTTACCCGCTCCGTTGTCGAAGCTTGCATAGCGTTCCGTGCGCCATTTCTCCCACGGCGATTTCGTCAGCAGCGCATGCGCCACTTCCAGTCCATGCGCGAAAGCGTCCATGCCGCCGATATGCGCGATGAACAGATCTTCGGCATCGCTGGATTCGCGTCGCACCTTGGCGTCGAAATTCATACCGCCGGGCGATAGTCCCCCCTGGCGCAGCACGACCAGCATGGCGCCGACGGTGTCGTAGAGATCACTCGGGAACTGATCGGTGTCCCAGCCGTTCTGAGCGTTGCCGCGGTTGGCGTCGATGCCGCCGAGCAGGCCGTGATCGGAGGCCACCTGCAAGTCGTGCTCGAAGGTGTGTCCAGAGAGAGTGGCGTGATTGGCTTCGATATTGAGCTTGAAATCCTTGTCGAGTCCGTGCTTCTGCAAAAATCCCGCGACGGTGGCCGAGTCGAAGTCGTACTGGTGCTTCATCGGTTCCATCGGCTTGGGCTCGATCAGAAACAC
This sequence comes from Lysobacterales bacterium, assembly GCA_031389245.1. Lineage (GTDB taxonomy): Bacteria > Pseudomonadota > Gammaproteobacteria > Xanthomonadales > Ahniellaceae > 0-14-3-00-62-12. The sequence continues at coordinate 763 of JANMSL010000679.1, forward strand.
GCCCTGGAAGCCGATGCTTCGACCATAGTCGCGGGCCGCGGTGAGGAAGCGCGCGAAGTGGTCGAGCTCGCGTTTCATCTGAGTGTTGTGCAACGAGGCGTAACCTTCGCGGCCGCCCCAGAACACGTAGTTCTCGCCACCCAGTTCCAACGTTGCGTCGAGCGCGGCCTTGACTTGCACCGCCGCACGCGCGACGACGGCGAAGTCCGGATTCGTTGCTGCGCCATTCATGTAGCGTGGATGCGAGAACAGGTTTGCCGTGCCCCAGAGCAGTTTGACGCCGCTCGCAATCTGACGCTCCTTGGCCAGTGCCACCATGTGCCTTAGGTTTTGCTCGTACTGCGCAATATCGTCGGCGTCGGGCGCGAGGTCGATGTCGTGGAAACAGTAATACGGCACACCGAGTTTGCTGATGAACTCGAACGCTGCGTCCACCTTCGCTTCGGCACGCACCATTGCTGAATCGGCTGCGTCCCAAGGATAGCGCCGTGTACCCGGACCAAAGGGATCATGACCGGCATTGCAGAAACTATGCCAGTAGCACACTGCGAAGCGCAGATGCTCGGCCAGAGTCTTGCCACCCAGGATCTTGTTCGCGTCGTATTGCTTGAAGGCCAGCGGGTTGTCCGAGTCGCGCCCTTCGAATGGAATGCGGCCGATTCCGGGGAAGTATTCGCGGGCGCCGATGTAGGGTGTGCTCATGGTCTGGGATCTATCGCTGGATTGAAAGAAAGGTGTCCGGTCGCCGATGTCAAGCGCCGTGGTTGTCCGGACGCGCGGCGTAAAACAGCTTGGCTGCTTCAAGATGACGCTGGAACTGGAGGTACTGATCGCCATAGACGGCACTGGCATTTGCGTCGGGTTGCGACGAACGTGCTGCGTCCATGCGCACATGTTCACGCACGATGCCGGCGAGATCAGTGTCATCGTTGTGCGCGCGGCCATGTGCCCACAATGCCTGCAGCGCAGCGCCGAAGGCCGCGCCTTCTGCCTGTTCCGGAACCTCTACTGGCAGCTCGAACACATCGGCTGCCATCTGCCGCCACGCAGCGCTGTTGCCGCCGCCGCCGGTGAGGCGGATCGCATCGAAATGCAGGCCCGCGGCCTTGAGCGCGTCCAGTCCGTTGCGCAAGGCGTAGGTGGCACCTTCCATCGCGGCGCGATAAGCATTGCCGCGGCTCAGGTTGCCGAGATTCATCCCGAACAAGCCGGCACGTGCATGCGGCAGGTCAGGCGTGCGTTCGCCGTGGAAGAACGGCAGCATCACCAGCCCACCCGCCCCCGGCAGGGTATCGGCCATCACTGTATCCCCGTCGATGCTGGAGAAGCCGAAGGCTCGCGCCACACTCTCGGTGGCGACCGTGCAATTCATGGTGCACACCAGCGGTAACCAGCCCCCGGTTGACGAACAGAATGCCGCCCAGCCAGCGGATTCATCCACTACCGGCCGATCAGCGTACGTGAACAGCGTGCCCGAGGTGCCCAGGCTCATACTCAATAGGCCGGGCGTGACGTTGCCGGTGCCGAGCGCCGCCATCATGTTGTCGCCACCGCCGACGCTGATCATTACATCGCGCGGCAGATCGAGCTCTTCTGCAGTCGTCGACGCCAGCGCGAAGCTTGCGTCAGGCGCTGCCAGCGGCGGCAGACACGCGGCCAGGTCGCGTTCGGGATCGGTCGCAGCCAACAGTTCCTTTGACCAGGTGCGCGTGCGTACGTCCAGCCAGCCGGTGCCCGAGGCATCGCCGTGTTCCATCCACTGCTCGCCGGTGAGCCAGAAGTTGACGTAGTCGTGCGGCAGCATGATCGATGCCAGACGCGCATAGGCTTCGGGCCGATGCTTGCGCGTCCATGGCAGTTTAGAGGCGGTATAGCCGGCGAGGATCGGGTTGCCAGCGAGCCTCACGCAACGCTGCCATCCGCCTACCGTGCCCATGATTTCGTGGCACTCGAGCTGGGTGCTGGTATCGCACCAGAGCTTGGCCGGGGCCAGCACTTTTCCAGCGGCATCAAGTGGTACGAAGCCATGCTGCTGACCGGACACACCAATCGCCACAACGCGTGCACGAAGCGATGCATCGAGCCGCGCGAAGCAGGTGCGAATCGCATCGATCCACCATTCCGCGCGTTGTTCGCGACTGCCGTCTTCACCCGCGGTCAACTCCAGCGGCTGACCATGCACAGCGACTACGCGCCGCGACTCGTCGTCGTAGGCGAGCAGCTTCACGCTCTGGCTGCCTACATCCACTCCGACGAACAAACGACCCCCGCTCGGATTCATGCGCAATCCCTCGTTAAAGGAATGTTAGCGCTATCAATCAAGTGGTGCAAAAAAACCACACTGGAAAGGGAATTTCGCAGCATCGTCGGTTTCAAAGGGAGTCCGGGAGGCGCGAGTCTAACAGCGACACGGAAAAAAGCCTTGTTGCGGTGCGGTGCGGTACGAAGGCTGCCTGAACACCGTGGCGAGAATCCATCGCTATCTACAGGTTACCCTCAGGATCGCAACGCCACGGCGCTGCAAGGCGACCGGAGTGGTCGCGCCCGGAGCGGCGGCCTTCGCTGCACTGGACTTTCTCAAATCACTGCCGGAGGCGCCTCTGGCATTCCCGCACGCATGATCGCTGCGCAGAAACTGGCAGAGCCCGATCGGCAACAGGCCAACTTACCTGGCTGCGCCCGCGGGCATCTGCTGCTGCGCCGCTTTCAGAAACAGCCCGGCCGATGCGAGCCACGTTGCGCCGAAGAACGCGGACAGTATTACCGCTTCGTGGCCCAATCCGGCGATCAGGGCAATCACAGCGACCAACATCTGAGCGATGGCTGTTGCGATCAAGGCGCGTGCCATTCCATGCGGCCGGAACCGCGCAAGGACCGCGGCCATGATCCCGACAGCGAGCACTCCAGCGAACATCAAGTTGGCCGGATTATCCTCGTCCCCTATGATGCCGACGGCGAGGTTTAACCAGACCAGAACCAATGCGGCCGCGATTGCAACGCCGAAAGCGGCACGGTATGCGGTATTCCCGCTTATCCTCGTAGCCAACTCATAGCTGCCACAGGCGGCGAGAAGCATGGCGCCCGCAACAATGAAATCGGTCTCATCCCAGTTCACTTCTGCGGTGAACTGCATCGCCACCAAGGGCAGCAACAAGAGCAACGATGCACTGCCCCAGACCGCTGCCCGCCAAGGGTTCCCGTGCCGTCTGCGCGCGATATCCGTGTTTCCTTTCATTGCCTTTCCCCGTGCGTGAGTGCGGTCTTCAACCTGGGCGGGCGATCTGTACGCAGCATGCGTAAATCAAGAGGCTTTGTCGGGTAACTCATGGGGTTTTACTGAGCGCTTTATCGGGCAGTGCGGGCAACGGCAGACGGGCGATCCACCGGCACAGGCGTCACAGTCGCGTTGGTTGGATGCAACCCACCAAGCATCAGCATTCGGTGATGTTGGGTTGCACCCACCCTACGAATGCTCCAGGGCGTGCAGTCGACTCAGTCCGCCCGCTGGCACTGCGAGATATTTTGCACCTCAGACGCCTCGAAACCTCCGGCGAAGATGAACTCGGGATCGACAATGACATTGGGCTCGATCCGGCTGATACGCAACTCGGACAAGCGCCCGTTGCTGCCGGTGAGCTGCACGCCTGCGCTGCCGTGCGGCGGCGCGCCCTGCAGCGGCATCTGAAGCAGCGGAGCGTCGCCGATCTCGGCGACCAAGGTGATGCCGTCGAAGACCAGACTTACGTCATAAAACGCGTTCGGAATGATCTTGTCAACGTTGGCGATCACACTGAAGCGCGTGCCGTTGATCATCTGATACAGGGTCCAGCGATTCGAGAATTCGTCCATGGCGATGCCGACGTGGTTATTCGCGTCGCGGTACCAGCCAAGCACGGTAAGCACTTCGCCGGGACCGCTGCCGGCAGAAGTGACCGAGACGCGGGCGTCGACTTCGCACTCGCTGCAGATCGATGCCTGATCCAATGCCGTGGCTGTGCCCTGCCCCGATGCCTGACCGACCAGATTACCACCGGCGGTGCTCCACGCGGCACTGGGCGTATAGCCCCAGTCAGCGGGCCGAACCGCATCGAAAGTCTCGTAAGTCAGGAATCCCTCCTGCAGCAGCTCGGTTGTCGCCACGGTGGTGTCCAGCGTCCGCAGCTGCAGTGTGGCGCTGCGCGGCGTCTCGCTCAGATTGAGGTCGACGATGCCGGTGGTCTGGTCGTCGCCGGTGCCGCTGCCGCCCTCCAGCACATGGACCCAAGGCACATTGTTGAATACGGTCCAGCTGCAGCCATCGGTGGCGCTGACCTTAACGGTGAAGTTGCGGCCATCAGGACAGGCGGGCACAGCACTCGGCGTCAGCGAGTAAATGCAGGCCAGGCCCGACTGATGCACTTCCAGTGTTTGATTGCCGATGGTGACAGTGCCATCCCGCGCATCCACTGACGGGTTATCGACTGCGTATACCTCGACTGGGCCGTCGCCGGATCCCGAGGCGCCGCTCGGAATGAAGATCCAGTTGTCGTTGGCGACTGCGGTCCACTGGCATATCGATGGCGCGGTCACGTTGGTAAAGATGGACACCTTGCCAGGCGCGTCGAACGTGATACTGGGGGGAACCAGCGCGTAATCGCAGCCATTCTGCGCAACCGTATAGGCGAACTCGTCGCTGGTCAGCGTGACGCTGCGCGCGTTGTTGCCGACGTTGACCTGTTCGGCGTTGTCATCGACCCGGTAAGTCACGACGGCATCACCGAACACCGGCATTGCCGGCGACAGGATGGTAATCCACGGCACCGGGCTGACCACCGTCCACGCGCACTCGTTCACCGTGGCATCGATCGTGAACTGGCCAGTGCCGCCGGCCACGTCGAACGGCACCGGATCGGTGTCCGGCGGCGTGGGCTGCTGCGAATCCTGGGTGACCGTGAAGCTGCACTCGCCGTCCTGGTCAACCGGCACCATGACCGTGGTAAAGGGGAATTCGGTCAGTGCGACAGTCAACTCGGCGCCACGCTCGAACACCGGCGGTTGCGCCGTGAAAGGATCGATGGCCAGAGATACCGCGCCGTTGCCGGCATGGCTGGCCGGAGTGACTTCGATCCAGTCGTCCTGCGGGCGCACGCTCGCCGTCCATTGGCAACCCGGTCTGGTGGTGATGCTCAAATTTTCGCTGCCACCGACATGGGTGGCGACAATGCTCGAGGGCGCGATCTGTAAGTAGCACAGGTCGCTGTCAGTGATGTGGATTTGCAGATCGGTCGCGGTGAGGTGGACACCAGCGGGCGCAGAAAGGCGCAGATGAAATAACTCGGGATCTTCCGGGATTGGTGTGGTCGAATCGCCCAGTATGGTCAACGGAATGACGGCGGCGGTGGCGCCGGCGATGATCTGCACGCTACCGCTGCGCGCATCGTAATCGCTGCCGGCGTGCGCGGTTCCGTCCAACGTGGTGTAGTTGATCTGCACATCCGTGGCGACAGCCTGTGCCATTTTGAGTTCGATGAGTATTTCGACCGATGAATTCAAACCGGGCTCGGTCTCGCTATGGCAGTTCAGCGGATCAACGGCCGCGCCACAGGGCACGATCGCAGGTGTGGGGTCGTCATCGCGGATGACGACGGTGGCACGCTCATCGCCTTTTCGGATCCGCGCATTCACCGGCAGCTCGAACTCCACGGTAAAGTGTTCATCGTCCTCATACAACGTATCGGGCATCAGCGGCAGCTGGATCGTCTTCACCCGCTCCCCAGATGCGCCATCGAAAACCACTAGGCCCTGCGTGAGCTCAAAGTCCTGACCGGCGACTGCCGTGCCATTGCGGGTGTAGTACGAAACCTGCACGTCTTCACCGTCCGGATGCGCCTTGGTCAGGGTCACGCTGATGGCGGCCGACGGCGGCGTGCCCGGCGGTGGATTGCCGGGCAGCGGATTGCCTTCGGATACGGTGACGTTGTTGACCTCGATCAACGCCGGCAGTTCGACGCTGCTGAGCGTCACACGATCGATAAAGCTGCGCGCGACACTCAATCGGCCGCCGCGCAGAAACTGAAGTTCATGGTGCATCACGTTGAAACAACTACCGACACTGAATTGCGCCTGTGGCAATACGTCGCCCTCGATGGCGAGCTGCGTCTGCAGATCACACGACCCGCCCGTTTGCTTGGCGGCAATAGCGAAATCGCCGTTGATCGGGTTGGCTCCGAACTCGATCAGAGCGAAAGGCTGCGTGGACATCATGTCGGATTCCGGCACGATGATCGCATTGGCTTGATTGATGGTGGCGGTGACACTGGTATCGGCGACATCGTCGAGCCAGCTCAGCACGAAGCGGCCGTTGTCCAGCGCCGCGATATGCGGGCGCGTGTTGGGCGAGGCGTCTTGGCCTGCGCCGTTGCGAATCACTGCGCTGATTGCCCGATCCGCAGTGGACGCGCCGCCGGCGCGCATGGTCTTGGTCATCACCGTGCCGTTGCATACCTGGTTGAAGTTGGGCCTGATCCAGGTAATGGCCACATCGCCGGAGCGATTGGCCGCGATGTCGGAAGTCCGGTCGACTTCCAGACAGAACGAGGTGAAATTCATGCTGAAGCTGGCGAGCGTTGCCTGATCGATCAGGCCGCCCGTCGTGTTGTAGGACTTGGCAATCACATGCAGGTCACCGAAATCCGGCTCGGCGACGCTGCCACCGATCCAGGGGCCGTTCTGGGTCGCGGCCACCGAGACATCCATCCAGTCGAAGTCGTCATCGATCTG
>JANMSL010000070.1:0-3676 GCA_031389245.1 Lysobacterales bacterium
TTCATTTTCATCTCCAGAGTCAAAAGTGGCTATTCCGTCAAGGTCTATCCCAATTTTGGACGCATCGGAGCTGAGCACGCAATAGCGCCGCACGTTGATGTGCCTGTGGGAGCAGCACGCTGCCACAATGTCAAAGCATCAACGTAGCCTCGGTTGCTGCGAGCGGCCCGATTATTCGCAGACGCTACGTTCCGGCCCCGAGTAGACGACACGGGTAATCGCTTTCTGCTGACTGATGCCATCAAGGGTGTAGTTCAACGTCGCGGTTTCACCGTTGCTGAAACTCAATGACGCGCTGCCGACTTCAGGAACGGGAAACGTCGTGGCCGGGCCGCTGATGTTGTTGAACGCAATGCCAGTGCTCGGCCGATTCAGTGGGCCGGTGAAGATGCCGTTGCTGCCCTTGCTGAGCAGGCCAGTTACCCACATCGGTTTGCCATCGCTGGCGTAGGTATACCAGGTGAGAAAGATGAGATTGCCTGACTCGGTGAGGTACATGCCCCAGCCGGGCTCGGTGGAGTTCCACCAGATGTCGGTGCGGTTGCTCGCTTCGGTGCGCGGCAGGATGCTGAAGCGGCACAGGGGTACGCTGCCGGGGGCAAGCCGTTGCAGGGTTTTGCTTTGGCTGATGCCATCGACGGTGTAATCAAAGCGCAGCTTGCCGGAATCAAGCACGGTGTAGCGGCCCGAGCCCACAACGATGCCGGGTTGATACGCTGGCGCAGCATTGATCAGATTGAACGGGGTGCCGTCGAAGCGGAACAGATCGCCGAGATAGCTGCCATCGGCTTGGCGTGTCGGTGTCGACGTATGCCAGATGGGACGGCCCTGCGCGTTGTAGGTGTACCAGACCGGAAACAGGATCTCGCCCTGGTGCGCAATCGTGATCCCCCAACCGCCTTCGCCAGGTGTGGACCACAGCCCAGCCAGATTCGGCTGCGTGGCTGCTCGTGGTAGTGGCCACGCCCAAGCGCCACGCGAGCGAGTGAACACGGCCAGCGTGGTGAAGCCGCGGTCGATCTGCATATCCCACACCATGACCCGCGGCAGGCCCTCAAAACGCTGCCACTGCACCAGTTCGGCATCGACGTTGTCGGTGAAATACAGGCCCCAGTCGGTACCGACGAATACCTGTTGGCGAATCCAGGGATTGACGATCACCGAGTTGGCCGGAATGTCGGGCAAACTGCCGCTGACATTGCGCCAGGTGAAGGTGGTGCAGTCGGCATTGCAGCGCACCTGAAATACGTGCCCTGGTGTGCTAGGCGTGTTCTGGCTAAAGCCGCCGACCGCGGCGTAACCGATCGTGGGTGTCTGCGGATCGGTGGCTACTTTCATGATCGCGCGATTGGGCAACACCGCATTGTTGTCGGTGACATTGCGCCAGGTTGACGTCTGGCCCGGCCGGTTGCCCAGATTGAATCCGAACCAGACATTGCCATCCTGGGTGCCGACCATGGCGACGCGACGGTCGGAAACCGAGTACGCCAGATGGGTGATGGTCGAACGCCGGTCGGAGCCGATGACCAGTGTGCCCTTGGTCAGGTCATTGCTGATCGCGGTAAAGCGCGCTGCAGGCGTACTGCCGATCGCGCCATTGGTGGATTCCCAAACGCGTATGGTGCCGGCGATCAGGTGCGTGCAACCGGCGCTCGTGGTGCAGCCGCTGCCGGATACATTGACGTCGCCGTAACGATACAGGTCGAACGGCATCAGGAATTGTTTGGGCTCGGGTCCCACTTCACCCGGGTCCCATGCACCTGTGGCCGGTTCTTCGGGTGCATCGGGGCCGTTGGTGCTGACCACCATGTCGCCGCGCTGGCTGGAATAGTAATAGCGCTGGCCGCGCACCGGTTCGATGCGCGCGGTGATGCCATCGCCGCCGTACACACGGCGCCAGATACCTGCGCGCTGCGCCCCATCCTGCTGCATCACGGACGTGCCGTTGTCCTGGGCACCGCCAACGATGTAACGCACTGGCGCAGTGGTGAAGTTGGCACTGATGTCGCCGGAATAGAATTCGATCGAACTGACGGTATCGTTGAGCCAGACGAAGGCAGGGTTGACGCTGGTGGCGTTGCCCGAATAGTAGATGCCACCGTCATTGCCGATCAGCAGTCGATTCGCATCGCCACCGACAAAGGCGCGTGCGTGTTGATCGATATGGGTCTTTGCATTGTCTTCGTTGCTGCACAGGATGTTGCTGAAACTATTGCCACCGTCGTTTGATCGATACACCCAGTACGAACTGAGAAACACGCTGTTCGGCTGCGTTGGATGCACACTGATACCGGCGTTGTACCAGTTCTGATTGCCCGGCGCACAGCCGCTAAAACTGGCTGGCGTGGCGCGTAGTTGCCAACTGCTGCCGGCATCGGCGCTGTACCAGACACCTGCAATCGCGTAGTCATCCGGGCGGATCGCTTCCAGATACATGACATCGGGATTGCTTGGCGAGATCGCCAGCTCAAGACGCCCGACCGGACCGAACGGCGTGCCCGCGCCGATGCCGGCTGGCCAGCCGTTGTCGGAGCGCGTGAGTAGCTGCCAGCTGCTCGGGCATCCAGCGCTGGGCATGCTGGCCCGGTAAAGGCCGTTGGCACCGTTCTGATCGAGATCAGGTTGCACTGGGGTGGCGCCGCCGCGCGTGCCTACACCGGCGTAGAGCAATGTCTGCGCACCGCTACGCACGGCTTCAAGTGCGGTGATGTCCTGGCGCTGACGCGCACTGCCGCTGCCAAAGGGATTGGTCAGGCACGGGCCGCTCCAGTTTTCGCCGGCATCGTAGGAAAAGTACAATCCAGTTTTGGTGCCGACCACAACTTTGTTCGAGTCCTGCGGATCGACCACGACTTTGCCAATCGCCTGATACTGCGGATGGCTGGAGAATTCGGCAGGATAGTTCGGCAGAAAAATATCGGTGCCGAGCACGCGCCAATGATCGCCACCGTCAATGCTCTTGAGCAAACCGGCGGTGCCGAACGTATATGTGCCGAAGCGCAGATCGCCGGTGCCGGCGTAAATGACATTGGGGTTGCTCGGATCCAGCGCCAGATCGCCGATTGCCTGCGACGGAATATGCTGCCCGTCGGTGACCGGCGCCCACGTTGTGGATACTGAGCAGCAGTTATTGCTGCGCCAGATACCGCCGCCGTCGCTGGCGGCAAACGCGCGATAGCTGTCCGCGTCGCCCACCAGCAACGGCTGCGACGAGACCACGATGTCGTTGATGCGGCCGGTATTGACGTCGACCAGCGTGTCAAAGGTGCCGTTGCGCTCCACATTCCACAAGGGTTTGGGTCCGAGCGAGGTGAATGCGGTGGTGGATAGATTCTTCGCGTAATTTTTCTGCAGATGTTCGCCGGCAGGCAGCGCACTCTTGATCAGCAGGTCGCTGCTGCGGGCCTCGTGCATCCAGCGCGGATGGAATTGTCCCGTGGGATACAGATGCAGGCTCGCCATCCGGTCGCCGTTCGGCTCCTTGCTGCCTTCAGCTTCGGGGCGCGGCGCCAATCGTGACGGCGGCGCACCAGCGCAGGCGACGAGCAGGATGAGCGCTAACAACGAAACGATCCGGACAGAGTTCATAGTCGGCCAAGTGCTTTCAATGGGCCCAAGTCTAGCCATTGCCGCCCGTACTCTGCCTGAAGTGGCCTCCTTAATACGCAAAAAACTG
>JANMSL010000105.1:0-4164 GCA_031389245.1 Lysobacterales bacterium
GTCTGGAGCAGCTCTCGCGACTACGCCTATCGATCACCATGAGCATGCGAAATCGGTAGCAGAGCGTCGCCCTTGCAACGGGGCCATCGGAAAATCCTGTGTACGACAGTTTGATTAAGCGGCGACTTCTGAATACTTCAATTTTTCGCACGCTCCGAAGCGCTCGCCTCAATCAATGAAACTGATGCCGGCGATCAGCCCGTCCCGGGTGCGCGAATCCGCGCAGTTGGCGCCGACGAGTCTCGGCGCTCGTGCTTTCTCCTTGTCATCCCAAGGACCATCGAGACAACCATACTTTGACTAAATGAATTGCAATTTGAAGAGGTGGCGTCAAGTACCCGCGTGGATCGACTGGGTAGTCGCAAATGTCGATGTCCGGCAAAGGGAGATATGATCACGCTCTATGGATCAAGTATTGGCGCATTCGAGGGACGGCTTACGGATTGGAACGCATGAGTGCAACGAATCAGAAAAAATCAAGGCGTTATGTAATCGTATCCCCCTGCCGCGATGAAGAGCAGTACATGCGGAATACGCTGGATGGCGTTGTCGCGCAAACGGTTCCGCCTGCGGCGTGGATAGTCGTTGACGATGGGTCCACGGACCGTTCGCCCCAGATCCTTGCGGAGTACGCCGCAAAGCACTCGTTCATACACGTGGTTCGCCGGCAAGATCGTGGCAAGCGCTCCGTTGGTCCCGGTGTCATCGACGCGTTCTATGCGGGGCTCGACACGGTCAATCTGGTTGACTTCGAGTACCTCTGCAAATTGGATCTGGATCTGGAACTGCCGCCGACCTACTTCGAACGTGTCCTCGAGCAGATGGAAGCCGACCCCTGCTTGGCGAACTTTTCGGGTAAGCCGTATTTGCGAGAGCAGGACGGGCGATTGACATCCGAGCGCTTGGGCGACGAGAACGCGGTCGGGCAAATCAAGCTCTACCGTAGAGGCGCATTTGAGGCAATCGGAGGGTTTGTCCGGCAAGTAAGCTGGGACGGGATCGACGGGCACATGTGTCGCATGAAAGGCTGGGTTGCGAGATCCGAGGATCGACCGGAACTCAGGTTTATCCACCTGCGCCAGATGGGCAGCAGCCAGCAGAGCATCTGGGTAGGCCGGCTGCGGTGGGGATTCGGCAAGTACTACATGGGTTCGGCCCTCTACTTTGTGGCGGCAGTGGCTTTTTATCGGATGTTCGAGAAACCCTACGTCACTGGGGGTTGGGGAATCCTTTGGGGGTACCTCAAGGCCATGCTCGCTGGTGCGCCAAGGTTCGAGAGCGAAGAGTTCCGTCGGTTTCTTCGACGATTCGAGCTTCAATCGCTTCTGTTCGGCAAGCGTCGTGTAGCCGATCGCTACCACCAGAATATTCGGCAAGCACAACAACGGCAGATCACGGATGGCTGATAGCTCATCGGACTGTTCCGAAAGCGACGGGGCACCGAAGGCCGGCGCCAATGTCCACCCGAATAGGACAAGGATCCTGGCCGTCTCTAGCGGCGGCGGTCACTGGGTGGAGTTGATCCGACTCGCACCGGCTTTCAGCGGCCACGATGTCGCGTTTGCGACCGTAGACAAGTCGTACCGTAGCGAAACCAGTTCCGCGCGGTTTTACACGGTGCGCGACGTAACGCGGTGGGACAAGTTGCATTGGCCGCAGACAATCCTGAAACTGGCGTGGATTCTGGTGCGCGAAAGACCTGACGTGGTGATATCGACAGGAGCGTTGCCCGGGTATTTCTGCCTGCGACTAGCCAAGTTGTTCGGAATCAAAACCGTTTGGCTGGACAGTATCGCCAACGTGGATGAGCTCTCGATGTCGGGGCAACGAATCGGCAGACACGCGGACTTGTGGTTGACGCAATGGCCGCATTTGGCCGGACCGAACGGCCCGTTTTATCGGGGAACGGTGTTGTGATCTTTGTAACGGTCGGGGCTCAAATGCCCTTCGATCGACTGGTCAAAGCGGTCGATGGGTGGGCAAGCTCTCGAGGCCGCGGCGATGTTTTCGCACAGATTGGTCCGACCAATTACTACCCTTCGAATATCCAATGGACAAAGTTCATGGACTCAGAGGAATTCAAACACCGATGCGAAACAGCCAAAGTAATTGTCGCGCACGCTGGCACGGGTTCCATCATCACCGCGCTCCAACTGGGAAAGCCTATCCTTGTCATGCCAAGGCGCGCCAGCCTGCGGGAGACGCGCAATGATCATCAAGTTGCGACTGCGAAGCAATTCCGTCGCTTCCCTTCCGTTGTAGTGGCGTGGGACGAAACGGAGTTGTCTGCAAAGCTGGAGAAGATCGAAGATCTGGATGGACTGCAAGCCGTTGGATCGCATGCATCGCCTGAACTGGTTGGGGCGATAAGGGCTTTCATTGATGGCACATGACAGGAATTTAGCCGCTTCGCGCCGGTAGTCCACCCTAACCGGGTAATCGAGGAAATTTTCCTTCGCGCCGGTGCAGTTACCGCACGAACTCAGACCCGCGACGGGTCACTTGTATTCGATCAGGCGGGATTGCCCGCCCAAATATCGGTGAATCATGAACTTCACCTGGCCGAGCAGTTCCGGGAATTTGCCCAGGACAAGAAATCCGGCGCGCCACCAGTTTTTGCGTGGCGAGCGCTCGCCTTGCAACGCAAGGCGGATGACCTGTAGCGGATAACCCAGCAGCAGAGCAAATCCCCACGCATTCCACCACAGAGCGAGAATCGTTGCCCCCAGCGGAACGCCCAGCCCCCAGAACCAGGCGCTGCGCGATTCGCGTACATTGTGCCTCTCGGGTAGGGCACCATGAAGAACCGCACCTTGCGCATAGGCGTAGCCGCTGCGCAACGTCCGCGTCCACCATTGACCGAACCGCGCGATTGCCGCGTCGTGCAGTGTCATTTCGAGGTCCAGTCGCCATATGCGCCAACCGTTGCCACGCAGGCGCACGCACAGTTCGGGTTCCTCGCCTGCGATCAGGTCGGACCGGTAGCCGTCCACGCCCTCGAACGCTTCTACCCGCACCAGCGCGTCACCGCCACAGCTCTTCGCCTCCCCAACGGGAGTCTCCCACTCGATGTCGCAAAGCATATTGTAGATCGATCGGTCCGGATATCGCTCACGCCGACGGCCACAAACCACCGCAACGTCCCGACGCGCGTCCAGCCATGCGACCGCTCGCTCGATCCAGCCCGCAACGATTTCGCAGTCGCCATCGACAAACTGCACGTAGGCAAGCTCCGGCGCCAATTCGCTCAAGCGACGGAATCCTTCGTTGCGCGCCCGCGCGGCAGTAAAGGGAGTTCGCATGTCCAGTTCAATCACGTCAATGCCCATCGCGCGCGCCATCCGGACCGAACCATCGGTCGAACCTGAATCAACGTATACAACCCATCCAACGATTCCACTCAAGGATTCCAAACAGACTTTCAGCCGCTCGCCTTCGTCTCGCCCGATCGCGACAACACCCACGTTTCCAAGCGCACTGCCATTTGTACTTATTGCCACATGCCTCCTGCTAAAGGCGATCCCGATTCATCCGTGGTGTATTGGCCTCTGAAAACTGTGCGGATCTATTCACAGGATGACCGAATCAAGGCGAAATAAGTATTTTATTTTCTTAGTGAGCTTCATGCCGCGTCTCCATACTCGCATCGTCCGTTTACTTCTCGCCCATGCTCGGCACAGAGTGCTGCACGGTATAATTCACGCAACAATCAGGCGGGTGTGCCCCGTCATAAACAGGGTGAACATCCAAGTTATGGGTAGCTTACGGGGCAGCGGCAGGTGTTGCGCGTCTTATGCGAGCAGCATCGCTGCCGTTGAGCTGGCCTATTATGACGGATGCGGCAAAAGGTCGTGGGATGGGCGGCCACTCGCACGGTGGACGGTCGATTCTGATGATGCCATCACGACCCGTGCCTCAATTGGGAATAGGCTTGCGGCGACCAGTTCGGCAGGGGCGGCGTAATCCTCATGCACGATTGCAGAAGGAACGGCGAAAGTCATCAGTGCGATGTACTGGAGATGACGGGCCGGCTGCTGCAAATGACATGTATCGAAGCGCTTGCAATGATTTGTACGCTGTGCGGTGATGTCGAACGTCATCACAGGCTCGCACCTGAGCTGAAGCATCAAGCCCAGCAAATGTCAGCCTGTTTTTCGGGTTGAC
>JANMSL010000152.1:0-1932 GCA_031389245.1 Lysobacterales bacterium
AACCCGCCTGGCGTGCGTCGTTTCCTGCTCGTCGCTTTGCTGATGCAGACCGGATTCGGTGCCTTCTACGTGTTCTACACCTTGCATCTGCAGAGGCACGGACATTCCGGCACTGCCATCGGCGCTTTATGGGCGCTGGGCGTTGCGATCGAGATCGCCATGTTCTGGCAGGTTCCACGACTGATCGAGCGCTTCGGAGCGCCACGATTGATGAGTATCTGCATCGGTGCAACCGTTCTGCGCTGGATCGTCACCGCGTTTTTCGCCGATTCGTTGGTGCTGATGGCCGCAGCGCAGCTGTTGCATGCGCTGGGTTTCGCTGTGTTTCACGCGTGCTGCATGCGCCAGATGACCGAGTTCTTCCCGGGTCGGCGTGCAGCGGCCGGTCAAAGCCTCCTCTACGGCTTTTCGTCAGGGCTGGGCGGCGTACTCGGTGCCTTGTTGGCAGCAACGATGTGGGAATTGAATGGCGGCCAGGGAGCATTTCTGGCCAGTGCTGCGGTTGCCGCAATTGCTTGGCTGATTTATGCGATACGCAGGCGCACACAGCGCTGAGGCGGCGGCGTTGAAGCGGCGGTATTGAGGATGCACTCGCCCGACGTCACACTGCGTGCCTTCCCCCGAAAACTGGTACTGCGATGTCTGCAATCGCCACCGAAGCCTATGCGCTGCATCAGGATGCATCCGACCCGCTTGCCGGGTTCCGCGACGAGTTCCTGATCCCACGCCATCACGACGGTCGCCAGCAGATCTATTTGTGCGGCAATTCACTCGGCCTGCAACCAGTCAGCACGCGCGCAGCAATGATCGCGGAACTCGACGACTGGCGCGATCTGGGTGTGGAAGGCCATTTCCGCGGCAGGCACCCGTGGATGCCGTATCACAGCTTCGTACGCGAACATCTGGCCGAGGTCGCTGGCGCGTTGCCCAGTGAAGTAGTGGCGATGAACACGCTGACCACCAATCTGCATCTGATGATGGTGAGCTTTTATCGGCCGACCGCCGAGCGCCCCGCGATCCTTATCGAAAAGCACGCATTTCCCTCGGACCGACATGCCGTGGCATCACAGATTCGTTTTCACGGCCTGGATCCGGCGCAGTGCCTGATCGAGCTGGAAGCAGATCAATCCGACGGCTCGATCTCCGATGCTGCCATCGAGCGCGCCATCGCGCAGCACGGCCCGCGCCTGGCGCTGGTGCTGTGGCCAGGCGTGCAGTATCTGACCGGGCAAAATTTTGATCTCAAAGCAATCACGCAGCAAGTGCATCGTGCCGGTGCTGTCGCCGGATTCGATCTCGCCCATGCCATCGGCAATGTCGAGGTGAACCTGCATGACGCAAATGCGGACTTCGCCGTCTGGTGCAGCTACAAATATCTCAATGCCGGGCCCGGCGCGATCGCCGGCTGCTTTGTGCACGAACGTCATGCCCACACCGAGCGGCCGTGATTTGCCGGCTGGTGGGGACACGACCAGGCTACACGATTCCAGATGCGGCCAGAATTCAACCTGACCCCGGGCGTCGACGGCTGGCAGCTTTCCAATCCCTCGATCTTCGCGATGGCGCCGTTGCGCAGTTCTCTGGAAGTATTTCACCGTGCCGGAATGGCGCGGCTGCGTGAGAAATCGATACGCTTGACCGCCTACCTGGCTGATTGCCTGCAACAACTGGTGTCGGCGCAGGTGGAGGTGCGCACCCCCACTGCGCCGGAGCAGCGGGGCGCGCAGCTGTCACTGCGCGTTCACGGCAGTCGCGACACCGGCAAGTCGCTGTTCGAGTTTCTTGCGGAAGATGGCATCGTGGCCGATTGGCGCGAGCCCGATATCATTCGTGTCGCGCCCACGCCTCTGTACAACCGCTATGGCGACTGTCTGCGTCTCGTGCAGCGCATTCAGCAGTTCCAAGCCGCTTAGTGGCGCGCCCGAACTTCTG
>JANMSL010000154.1:0-10144 GCA_031389245.1 Lysobacterales bacterium
TGGCTGGATGAGGCAGCGTTACCCAACACGCCTGAACCCTTCGTGTTGCAGGCAGTGTCATTGCCCGAACCCCATTTGGCACCTCCACCGCAGGTGCCACGCGCAGCAGACGGCAGCGTCATCGGTTACGACGCCGTATTCAGTGCCAACACGTTGCACATTATGGGCTGGCCCGAAGTCGAAGCCCTGTTTACCGGGCTCGCCACGGTGCTGGCCGAGAATGCCACGGTGGTGGTCTACGGGCCTTTCAACTACGGCGGCGAATACACCAGCGACAGCAATCGTGCGTTCGATGCCACGTTGCGCGCACGCGATCCGCGGTCAGGCATTCGCGATTTCGAGGCAGTAAATGCGGTGGCCGAGCACATCGGGCTGCGACTGCTGGACGACGTGGCGATGCCAGCGAACAATCGATGTTTGATCTGGCGTCGGGATGGCATAGCGAATCTGTGAACACGTTCGGAGCCTGGATGGCCCCCTGAGTCAGGAGGCGAAAAAACCCGGTTGACCCGCTGCGCTGTTGAATACCGGGCTGTGGCAAACGATCAGCTTTACAGCGAAATCGCCCGATTATTCGAACCCATCCTGAAATGCGATGTCGGAAAGGTTGATCGCATCGATCTGCAATGGCTGCTCGCAGGCATAGTCGACGTCGCTGCTGGCGTCGGTCGCGACGATGACGTGGTAGACGCTGTCGCCATCGCCAACCCCATCGTCCAATCCCGATACCACGACCGGCTGCGGTACGTTCCAGTCGCCGGGTGTGAAAGTCAGCGTGACGGGCAGAACAAGCGCCTCTGCATTGTTATCGGTGGATACATTCAACACCACGTTTTGAGTCGGCGCATAGCCCAGAACGACATTGAAGCTGTCGCTCGTACCATATTCGCTGGTCACCAGATTTGAGCGATTGACACGCACGGCGCGGATGCCCGTTGTCGTCAGCAAGTCCGAGTTCAACCAGTTGGAGCTCGCTCCCATCAATGCGAAATTGACCAGCGTACCGTTGTCGTCGCCTCCGCTCAGGTCGGGAAGCGTGGTAAGTCCGGTGTTGTCCGCGCCGGGCACACCTTGGTTGAAGTCGTAATACGCCGCCAGCCCCGGCGTCGCCGGTGGCACCTGCACCCTGGCATCACGTCGAAGCAAACACGTCGACCGCGCGATATTCCAGATGCGAAATTCGTCCATCAGACTTGCGACCAGCGGCTGGGCGCCGTCGTTACGAGCGCCGATAGTCATCGTGCCGGCGGTGGAAGTGCTGGTGCCGCCACCAGCGGATGTGGTTTGCCGAACCCCATCAAAGAACACCGACAGCTGATGGGTCGATGCCTGCCAGACGAGCGCGAGGTGCGCCCAGCGGCCCGACGGAAATGCTCCAGTGGTAGCTGCGCTGTAGGTGATGCCGGCCGATACGACATAGAAATACACTACGCCGCCGCTGGTTTCGGCAACCGTGACTACATTGCCGCTGGCACTTTGCGCAAAGACGACTCGCCCGAATGCGCTGGGCGCAGCAGGTTGCGAGAGCCAGGTCTCGATGGTGAAATCGGATGCTTCTGAGTTGCTGAAAACCGCTGGCAACGGCACCGTGACGCGATCGTTGCTGCCGTCAAAATGCAATGCATTCTCGGCGCGGACTGCGCCAGCCGAAGCAGCAAGCGCGACAGCGAGTGCCAAAAATTGGCTACGCATAAAATCCCCTGTTCCCATCCATGACCGCACGCGAACGGCTTCGTGACACAAAAAACGAATGCGGTTTCAACTCGTAACCAGCGAATCGAATATAGCCCTTGCTCGCTGTGCGGTGCGGATTGGACGGTAAACAATTGTTGGCCGCGATTGAAGCGCACCGCATTGCGAGCAGCACGAGGCCCGCGCCTGCGTCAAACCAGCACGCACTTGCAAAATGATATCTTTATGATATCTTTAAGCCGCACCCACCGGAGAACACCATGAACCAGAACGCGTCGATCATCGAACGTCCGCTCAAGTCCTTGCCGGGCATTCCGATGATTCTGTTCCTGCTACTCGTCACCTTCCTGTTGCTCCCTGCTCTATTTGGTGTCGGACTACGACTGCTGGTGGTGCCATTGGGCATCGTGACTCTCTTTTGCTGGTTTGGCCTGTTCATGGTCCAGCCCAACCAGGGCGCGGTGATGCAACTGTTCGGGCGCTATATCGGCACCATGCGCGAGCAGGGCCTGCGCTGGGCCAATCCGTTTTTCTCCAAGCGGCCGGTGTCGCTGCGCATCCGCAATTTCGAATCGAACAAGCTCAAAGTCAACGACCTCGGCGGTTCGCCGATCGAGATTGCAGCGATTGTGGTGTGGCAGGTTGTTGATACCGCCGAGGCTGTATTTGCGGTCGACGACTATGAAAACTTCGTGCATGTGCAGTCCGAGGCAGCGCTGCGCCAGTCGGCCACCAGCTACCCATACGATTTACATGACGATCACACCGTCTCGCTGCGTAGCCATACGCAAGAGATCGCGGATCACCTGCGCAAGGAAATTCAGGATCGCCTGACCAGCGCTGGCGTCCAGGTGCTGGAAGCACGTATCGCTCATCTGGCCTATGCACCGGAAATCGCGCAGGCGATGTTGCAGCGGCAACAGGCCGGGGCGATTATCGCGGCGCGGTCCAAGATCGTCGAAGGCGCGGTCACCATGGTGCACATGGCTCTGGAGCAACTTGCCGAAAAGGGCATGGTCAATCTGGACGAAGAGCGCAAGGCACAGATGGTGTCCAACTTGCTGGTGGTGCTGTGCGGCGAGCGCGGCACTCAGCCGATCGTGAACACCGGCTCCATCTATTGAGACTGATCCATGCTTAATCGAGACGAGATCAATCCGTGACTGAAAAAAAAGCCTACCCGCTGAGGATCAGCGCTGACGTGCTCGACGCCGTGCAGCGCTGGTCCAATGACGAACTGCGTAGCCTCAATGCGCAGATCGAATACGTGCTGCGCGATGCGTTGCGCAAGGCAGGGAAGCTCACCGAAAAACGTAGCGTCGATTCCCCATCCAAGGCCAGGAAAGCATGAGCACGCAACGATTCGAGTACCTCGTCCATGAGACCAAAAACAGCTTCTTCAAAATGGCTCTCGACGTCAACAAACTCAGTGAAGACCTCAATCGGCTGGGCGGTCAGGGCTGGGAGCTGGTCACACAGCTCAGCTCTGCTGGCAAGTTGCCGACCAGCACTTCACTCGTCTTCAAACGCGCCCGTTAGGAACCATCCGCATCAGCGACTGCGGGTTATCATCTGCTCCCACTCATGGTGATGCCTCATTGGCAATGCGTCTGCTCTGCGTCTCAACGACTTCTTGCCCTAGCATGCACTGGCCGCTGCTGCCCGCTCCGATGATCAACGGAACCGGGCTCGCGCTGCGGCCGGCGCTGACCGAACTGGATCGCCAACGATTTCAACAAATGGCGCCGATGCTGCCGATTGCGCAGCTGGGCGTGGCGGCGACTTACCAGGCGCAGTTGATCCGGACTGATCTGATCGAGGACAAGATTCACGGTGGCGTGATCGGTACCGCCTGCGTGCTGAAAGCCGGCAACCGGTTTTGGAACTCGTTTCATTTGCAGGCCATGCACAGCGATCCAGCAACGCGCAGCGCCGTGGCAAAAATACTGCGTCTGGCGTTGCCGCGTTCGGGTCACATCAATGCGCCGCGCGACACCAGCGAAACTGACGATGAACCGACGCTGCGTCGGGCATTCAGCGACCGGCAATCGGCAGCCTTGGGTATTCCCGAGGGTTATGCCGAGCAGCATCAGTTGTCATGGATCGACGAGCCAGCGCGACTGCATTACGCCGGGCGCGACTATGTCGGGCGCACACTTTGGTTGCAACACGGCGCGATGCAGGCCTGGCAAAATTTGCGGCGCGCTGCACTTGCGACCGGCATCCGTCTCGAAGCGGTATCCGGATTCCGCAGCATCGGTTACCAGGCCGGTATCCTGCGCCGCAAGCTCGAGCGCGGCTTGAGCGTAGCCCAGGTGCTGGCCATCAACACGGCGCCTGGGTACAGCGAGCACCACAGCGGTCGTGCCATCGATGTCGGCACTCCCGGCTGCGCACCCGCTGAAGAAGCGTTTGAGTCCACGCCCGCGTTTGCCTGGTTGCGCGAGCATGCTGCACAGTATGGATTTCGCATGAGCTATCCACGCGACAACCCACACGGCGTGATTTACGAGCCGTGGCATTGGTATTGGCAGGGCTGACAGCGTCCGCGCACGACGCTCACCCACAGGAGAGCATCCCTGCACTGCGCGGACCCACAGGAGAGCGTCTCTGCACTGCGCGGACCCACAACAGAGCGTCCGCGCACAGCGCGGACCCACCACACCCAGATTTGATTGCGCGAAGTCCGCGCACAGCGCGGACCCACATTCAGCTAAACGCCATGCGCTGCGCAATACGCGGCAAGGCGTTCCTGATAGGCGTGTTTCTCGGCTGGAAGTGCGAAGCTGGCCTCGAAACTATTGGCCGCGAGCGAGCGCGCGTGCTGGGCGGTCATGCCGAGCGCAGCAAATGTATCGAGGAAATTCTGGTTGATGTAGCCGCCAAAATAAGCTGGGTCGTCGGAATTGATGGTGACGACCAGGCCCTGTTCCAGCATGGTTTTCAGATTATGCTCAGCGAGCGACTTGAACACGCAGAGCTTGAGATTTGACAAAGGGCAGACCGTCAACGGCACGCGGTCGCGCACCAGGCGTTCGACCAGGAGGGGATCGCGCAGCGACTGCACGCCGTGGTCAATGCGTTCCACTTTCAATACATCGAGCGCACTCCAGATGTACTCGGGCGGTCCCTCCTCACCGGCATGGGCGACGGTGCGCAAGTCGAGGTGGCGCGAGCGTTCGAAAACGCGGGTGAATTTCTCCGGCGGATGCCCAACTTCGCTGGAATCAAGACCGACACCAATAAACTTGCCGATATGCGGTTTTGCCAGCTCCAGTGTGGCGAGCGCATCGTCCTCACTGAGATGGCGCAAGAAACACAGAATGAGCTCGGCGCGAATGCCCAATTCGCTTTGCGCGCGATTGGCGGCGCGATGCAGTCCGTCGATCACCGTCGCGATCGCGACGCCACGTTCGGTATGCGTTTGTGGATCGAAAAAAAGCTCAGCGTGGATCACATTGTCGGCCTTGGCACGAACGAAATAGGCCCAGGCCATGTCGAAGAAGTCCTGCTCGGTGATCAGTACGCTGGCGCCGGCATAGTAAATATCGAGGAAACTCTGCAGATTGGTGAAAGCGTATGCGGCGCGCAGCGCCTCCACGTCCGGGTAAGGAAGCTTGATGCCATTGCGCTGCGCCAGGGCAAAGATCAGCTCGGGTTCGAGCGAGCCTTCGATATGGATGTGCAGCTCGGCTTTGGGTAGGCCTCGCAGGAAGTCGGCGAGTCTTGGTTCAATCACGAAAGCCTGTGTCATAACGGTGTTCCCGGATGCTGATGACGCAGTCTGCCGTAATCGCCGGGCAACGCCTAGCTTTTGTCGGTCGGGCCGCAATCCGACTCGATTCCTTCAGGCCGGCGCAAATGCCGCGTAATCGCTGCCAACCGTGACGTGGGTCAAACCGACCTACAACGACCTGCGTCGCTCGCGGTAATCTTGGCGGATGACGACGCCCATTGCTGCTCAAAACCCATGCTTCCAACTGAACGGCGCCGCGGTGACGCTGCAGGGCACCGAGCCGACCGAGTCGCTGCTGCGCTGGTTGAATCGACAAAGCCTGAGCGGTACCAAGGAGGGTTGTGGCGATGGTGACTGTGGCGCCTGCACCGTGGTCCTGATCGAGCGCCATGTCGACGGTCGCGCTCAGTTTCAGGCAATCAACAGTTGCCTGCTGCCCATGGGCGCCCTACCCGGCCGCGAAGTGATCACGGTCGAGGCGCTCGCCCAGGGCGATCAACTGCACCCGGTACAGAGTGCCCTGGTCGAGTGCGCCGGTTCGCAATGCGGGTATTGCACGCCCGGCTTCGTGATGAGCTTGTTCGCCGGCTATTACAACGGCGAACTGAACGATGAAACCACCGAGGGCAACCTGTGCCGTTGCACCGGTTACCGTCCGATCCGCGAGGCCACGCAACTACTGGCGCACCAGCCGTGCACGCGCGATCGTTTTCAAGAGCGAAGCGCGATGCCAGCAGCACCATTGTCCAGCGTGCAGCTCGGCAAGTTTTTCAATCCGACCAGCGTTCTCGAAGCACTGCAGCTCAAGCGCGCGCATTCCGCTGCGGTCTGGATCGCTGGCGCTACCGATCTTGGCGTGCAGCTGAGCCATGGTCAGGCGGTCGCGCCCGCGTTTATTGCGCTCGATCGCATCGCCGAGTTGAAAGCGATTGAGATTGGCGACGATGTCATCCGGATTGGAGCGGGGACCAGCCTGACCGAGATCGAGCATTCGCTTTCTGGACTGGTGCCGGTACTTGACCAAATGCTGCCCTGGTTCGCCGCCCGCCAGGTGCGCAACCGCGCGACCTTGGGCGGCAATCTGGGCAGTGCGTCGCCCATCGGCGATCTGTTGCCGGTGTTGCTGGCGTTGGACGGCGTGATCCACTGCACCGGACCCGGAGGTTCCCGCGCTATCAATGCCGAAGACTTTTTCATCGACTATCGCAAGACCGCGCGCCGTGATGAAGAGCTGATCGTCGCAGTCACTTTGCCGCGACCGCACGGATTGATGTGCGCGGCTTACAAAGTGGCCAAGCGGCAAACCGATGACATCAGCATCGTGGCTGCAGTATTCGCGTTGCGACTGGATGCCGAAGGCGCAGTGCAGCACGCCAGGCTCGCCTATGGCGGCGTGGCCGCGGTGCCCCTTCGTGCACGCAAGACCGAAGCGCTTCTGCTTGGACGCAAGCTCGACAACGACACCCTCGCAGTGGCATCGGCGCAACTGGAGACCGAATTCACACCACTCAGCGACCATCGTGGCAGCGCTGATTATCGGCGCAAACTCTGCGCCAATCTGTTCGCCAAATTTGCCGCGGAGCACGCTCGATGATTCGCCGACACGAGAGCGCCAACGGCCACGTCACCGGACGCGCCATCTACACCGACGAACAGCATGAACCGGTGGGCATGCTCAGCGTCTATCCGGTAATGGCGCCGCACGCGCATGCGCACATTGGCGTCATCGACAGTGCCGAAGCGAGCGCGCTGGCGGGCGTCCACGCCGTGTTGACCGCTGCCGATATTCCCGGCGAAAACGACACCGGTCCGATCCTGCACGACGAACCATTGATCCCTGCCGATCTGGTGCAGTTCTACGGTCAGGCCGTGGCCTGGGTGGTGGCAGTCGACGAAGCCACCGCCGCGCGTGCAGCCACACTGGTCAAAGTCAATTACCAGGCATTGCCCGCCTGCCTGAGCATCGATCAGGCCATCGCCGCGCACGCCTTCCATCTGCCGCCAGCGTTGGTGCAACGCGGGGATGCAGAGACAGCGCTCGCCTCGGCCGCGCATGTTCTCGACGGTGAAGTGCGGGTCGGCGGCCAGGACCATTTTTATCTGGAGACCCAGGCGAGCTGGGCAGCAATAGATTCCGAAGGCATCGTCCAGATCACCGCTTCCACACAACACCCGACCGAAACCCAGATTATCGTGGCGCGCGTGTTGGGCATTCCCGCGCACCGCGTCGTTTGCCGCTGCCTGCGCATGGGCGGTGGCTTCGGTGGCAAGGAGACGCAGGCAAATCCCTACGCCGCAATTGCCGCTTTGGCGGCATGGCGAACCGGTCGCCCGGTGCGCATCAAGTTACCGCGGGGCATCGACATGCAGATGACCGGAAAGCGGCACCCGTTCATGGCGCGCTATCGCGTCGGCTTCGATGGCGAAGGCAGGCTGCAGGCAGTGGCCGTGGATCTGTACGCCGATGGCGGCTGGAGCGCGGACCTGTCGCCGCCAGTGTTGATGCGCGCAATGGTACACGTCGACAACGCCTATTTCATCCCGCACGTAACCATCAACGGCCGTATCTGCAAGACGCACCTGGCATCGAACACGGCATTCCGCGGCTTCGGCGGTCCGCAGGGAATGGTCGTCGGCGAAGAGATGATCGATCGCGTCGCGCGACACCTGGGAATGGATCCGGTGCAGGTGCGCGAGCGCAATTTCTATCGCGCTGGCGAAACGCCAGATCGCAACCAGACACATTATGGGCAGCCCGTTGTCGACAACCACATCGAACATTTGTGGGCGCAGCTGCGGCTGAGCAGTGCCTTCGACCAGCGTCGCATCGATATCGAACGCTTCAACGCCGCCCATACCCAGGTGAAACGCGGCATCGCGATCACGCCAGTCAAGTTCGGCATTTCATTCAACAAGACCGAATACAACCAGGCTGGTGCCCTGGTGCATATTTACACCGATGGCAGCATCCAGCTGAACCATGGTGGCACTGAAATGGGCCAAGGACTGCACAGCAAGATGCTCGCCGTGGCGAGTCGAGTGCTCGGCGTTTCGGTCGCACGCATCCAGGTGATGGTGACCAGCACCGACAAGGTGCCCAATACCTCGGCAACCGCGGCCAGCAGCGGTTCCGATCTGAATGGACAAGCGGTCAAAATCGCCTGTGAAACACTTGTGTCGCGGCTCGCGCCAATGGCCGCACAGATGCTCGGCGGCACGACTGAAGAGGTGGTTTTTGCCAACGATCAGGTCGGCCTGTGTTCTGCACCCGACCGACGGCTGCGATTCGAAGAAGTGGTCGCCGCGGCCTATCGCGCACGCATCAGTCTGTCGTCCACCGGCTATTACCGAACGCCGGGCCTGAGCTGGGACGCCGCAAAGGGACACGGCCATCCATTCTATTATTTCGCCTTCGGTGCTGCAGTCAGCGAAATTGAGGTGTGCGGATTTACTGGCGTGCACGCGCTGCGCCGCGTCGACGTGTTGCACGATGTGGGCGACTCGTTGATCGAGGCGATCGATCGCGGCCAGATCGAAGGGGGCTTTGTGCAAGGCATGGGCTGGTTGACCTGCGAAGAGCTGCGCTGGAATGACCAGGGTCGCCTGCTGACGGACGCCCCCAGCACATACAAAATTCCCACCATCGGCGATGTACCGGTGGACTTCCGCGTCGATCTCTATCGCCGCCAGAGTAGCCCCAGCACCCAGGTAATTTTCAATAGCAAAGGCGTCGGAGAGCCACCCTTGATGCTGGCACTGAGTGTACGTGAGGCGATCCGCGAGGCAGTAGCTGCATTCGGCAAGGCTACGCGCGTCGATCTGGCGGCACCGTCCACCCCCGAGGCGATCCTGGCTGCGATCGAGCGCGTGCGTGCGCATGGCTAGACGGGTTCGCGGTCACCGTTGTGGGAGCGGCCCGTGACCGCTGACACGCCTTCGCTCACCGCTAGTTCGGTTCCGACAGCGCGCGCGTCCACGCGCAGCGCGGACCCACAACAGCATGGATGAGCGGCTGTTTCATCAGCTTGGACAGTGGCTCGGTAGCGAAGCCGTGGTGCTCGCTACGGTAATCGCTACGCGCGGCGCCACGCCGCGCAAAGGTGGCAGCCGCATGCTGGTCGCGGCCACTCGCTCTGCCGCCAGTGTCGGCGGCGGTCTGGCCGAATCACGCGTGATCGATGCGGCGCGCGCGCTGCTCGAGAAAAATGGCGACGCCGAGCAATTGCGCATCGACCTCAGCGGCCAGCCCGGTGCGGCCGGAGTGTGTGGCGGCAGTATGCAAATCGCGTTGCGGCGTTGGTCTGGCGCAGCGGATTGTGATCGCGCGCAGCGGGTTGCAGCGGCATTGGCCGACGGTCAACCGGTTTCGTTGCCGGCTAGCGCTGTGGGCGCTTCGCGCGAAGAATCGCTGCTGCCCAACCCGCGCTTGTTGATTGTAGGCGCGGGCCATTGTGCGGCAGCCTTGTGCGATCTGGCGCGATTTCTCGATTACGACCTCTGGGTTTATGACCAGCGCTCCGACTGCTTTGACAGCGACTCGTTCGTCGCGGTGCATCGCGTTGATGGCGCCGTTGCCTCACTCCGCCAGGCCTTCGACACGCAGCGCAGGATGCTGGTGGTGCTGCTCAACCGCGACTTTGCCAGCGACGTGGCAACCCTGCGTGCAATCGCCGGATTACCGTCGCACTTCCTCGGCATGATGGGCAGCCAGAAGCG
>JANMSL010000177.1:0-7174 GCA_031389245.1 Lysobacterales bacterium
CGGGCGGGGGTAGTCATCGGTCGAAACTCCTTTCGAATGGCCGGAGAATACTCCGGCTTGGCCAAACAAAAACGAAACACGGGTTCGGCCAGGCCAAGGTTCCACGCGAGGCAATGGCTACCCCACCTCGTGGGCACGCAGGTTGCCGGCATCAGCGGGGTGCTCAGTCAACAATGAACAGTGTGGCGCCGATGTCGGTTGAGGAGCGATGTGGTTCTGCCTGGTCGGCAACGTGATAACTCATCCCTGGCTTCAGGGTAAAACTGCGGCCGTCCTCGAGTTGGGTATGCAGCTCGCCCGAGGTACACAGCACGATGTGTCCCTTTGCACACCAATGATCGGCTATATAACCAGGCGTGTACTCGACCATGCGCAGGCGAATTGTTCCTAACTGTTGCGTGCGCCAAAACGCAACGCCACGCTCGCCGGTGTGCTGTGTTTGTTGAATCTGTGACCAGTCGGTGGTTCCGAAAGGAAAGCCTGTGATCTGCATACCGAGTTCCAGCGCGCGGCTGCGTGGTAAAAATACGGTTCACCGCGGACGACGTTTGCTCAACACAAGTGGGACTTCAAGCCAGGGCATTGACCGGCTTTGGCGCGCCCGTTCCAACTACTTTCATGCCGATGACCAGCAACAGCAAGGTGCCAGCATAGAACAGCACCTGCATGCCTGAGGGTTGGTCTTCGTAGCCCACGAGTATGTGCAGTACTTGGCCGAGGAATGATTCGTCGCTGAGCAGCCACGATGTATCCCATAAAGTATCGACCAGCGCGGGCAACACATCGGCTTGGATGAGATAACCCGCTGCGCTGGATGCAAGTCCCGCAGCCAGAAGTACCAGTAGGCCATTCGTAGCGCTGAAGAAATGGCGCATGGGAATCTTCAGCAGTCCAAAGTACATGGCAAACCCGACTGCAAGTCCGGCAGTCAATCCAAGGACTGCGCCCAGCGCCAGTTCGCCAAGGTTGGATCCGCCTGCCACCAATCCAAAACCGAACAACACGACTTCTGCGCCTTCGCGCAAAACCGCCAATGCGATGACGATCAGCAGCGCGGTCATCGGCCGATCCCCGGCAGACACTGCCTGACCCACTGATTTCATCTGGGCCGCCAACTCGCGGCCGTGCTTGGCCATCCAGATGACATGCCAGCCAATCATCACGACTGCGGCAAGCAGCACACCGGCGTTAAACCATTCCTGACCCATGCCCTGCAGTGATTCACTGATGCGTTCGGCGAAAAGCGCAATCATGAACGCACCGAGTATCCCCAGGGCAATGCCACCGAGTAAATACTTGCCGCGCCCAATGACGCCGCGCGTCGCGGCGGCGACGATGCTGATGATCAGCGCAGCTTCGAGCACTTCGCGAAAAACCAGCAATAGTGAAGCAAGCATGGGGGATTCCGTAGTCGGGTGAGCGAGACGAGAGCAGCGGAAGACTTACTTGACGACCAGTTTGCCTTGTGCGGTTTTCTCGTTGAACTCGCCAAAGAATTTGTACTCACCGGCCTTCAGCGGACCGATCTTGATGCGGGCAGTGGCACCGCCCGCAATGATCTTTTCGCGTTTGAGCGAATGGCTTTCGAACTCTTCTGGTGTAGCGTCCTGGTTCTCGACCACCAATTCGAATTTCTGGCCGGCCGGGACCTCGATCGTTGCCGGCACAAACAGATGATCCTTGATCACAATCTTGTACTCACTGCCAGCGGCAAAGGCGGATGAGGCAAGGGCGAACGCGAAAACGGCGACAATCGATCGGATCATTTTTGGCTCCTCGAAGATTGATCAAATGATAATGGTTCGTATTTGCGAACACAAGGGATTCGCGAAGGGGTCCTTAGCCAGCGTTCAACTCAGGTGACAGCAGTAGATTGTTGAGGGTCACCAAACCACAGTGCGTACGTTGACGCCTTGAGCTCTGCAACACGGAATGAACACAGACCCTACTGGTTTTTTCAGTCGCCGATGTCTTCCACATACATCAACTCGCAGGCGCCGCTGCCGCTGTCCTCGCGGCTCAACGAACTGCGCCAGCGCCAACCGTCCGCGGTCGATGCTTCGACCAGGCGTCCGCGCAGGGAAACGATCTGTCCGGGTCGCAGTGCCGCGATGCGCGATGCAACAGAACGGTTTGCCGGAATCAAATGGATGTTGGTCGCAGAGCGGGTAATCTCGTCTTCGGGAATGGGCGGCGCATCGCGCCAATGCCAGAGCAGAAAGCGCGCGGACTGCGATAGTTTCAGCCCGCGTAACACCGACGAGTCCGACATCCGCTCCCAACCCACACCCAGATCGTATGGAGCCAGCTTGGATTCGGCGTCGATTCGATAGCGAGACACCAGCAATACGCGCGCTTGCAACGCGAAGCTGGCGAGTGGGGTAAGCGTGAATTCGCCGACCGTGAGCGGCTTGGCGTTCACGATTGCGACCTGTTGCGGTGTCGTAGCAACCAGGATGCCATCCTGCTGCGAAATGGGTCGGTGCGTGAACTGATGCCACCCTTGGTTCAGGGCAAGCAGGCACACCGCAACCAGCAGGATTCGTTTCAGCATTTATGGTTTTCCGCAGCGGTTTCGAAATCAGCGTTCGCGCGTCGCGGCGGCGATGCGCACCACAGGATCAATCTGTACGGTCACGGCATCGTTCATCAGCTGAATTTGACCATCCTGAATCATGAGCTGCAAGCGCGTTGTGCGTTCAGCCAATCGGGCCATTTCCTCGCAGGCCTGAGCAGGTAAGTCGACCACGGTCAGATTCTTACTGCGTGCCAACGCAGAGCCGATCTTGTCCCACCAGATCTGCGCGCCGCGGCCACTGTAGTTGTAAATGATGACCTGCCGCGCGCGGCCGCAGGCACGGCGTATGCGTTGCTCATCGGGTTGTCCGACTTCAATCCATTGCTCGATGCTTCCGGTCGGGTCACGGCGCCACAGGTCGGGCTCGTCGTCACTGCTCAGTCCGCGACCGAAGCTCAACGCCTCATCGGCATTGAGGCCAAATGCGAGTACGCGCACCATCATGCGATCCAAGGTTTCTGATGGATGCAACGCCAGGGTGAGTGTGTGCGCCTGGTAGTAGTGCCGATCCATATCGGAAATCTGCAGTTCGACCTTGTACACCGTGGACTTTGGAGACATGCCTTGATCCGGATCATTACCGCGCGGGATTCGCGCTGCGCGCATTAGAGCAGCTTGAGCGCTGAGTATCGGCACTCAACTTGTCGGCTCGGACCTGTGGTGTTGTGGCCCTGGATTGCCCTAGTCGAGCATGACCGGGAAGGCGCTGGACTGGCGTCGCAGCGAAGCCGCGTCGCAAGCAAGTAAGCAAGCTTACGACAGCCGAACGGAACTTTCCCCGCGTGGGTTGCTGTCCATTGCAGTGACCGACATGCTGTCCGTTACTTCGTGGTTGCCAGTGATCGGGAGTCGAATCGTGAACGTTGTCCCGTCCCCGAGCTCGCTCGCAACTTCAATTGAGCCGTTGTGCCTTTGTATGATGCCGTAGGTC
Source organism: Lysobacterales bacterium (assembly GCA_031389245.1). Classification (GTDB taxonomy): domain Bacteria; phylum Pseudomonadota; class Gammaproteobacteria; order Xanthomonadales; family Ahniellaceae; genus 0-14-3-00-62-12. The sequence continues at coordinate 3,510 of JANMSL010000177.1, forward strand.
ACCGAAAGCCCTAGGCCAGTGCCTACGCCCACTGGCTTGGTGGTGTAAAACGGTTCGAAAATGCGCTTCAGGTTGATCGGATCAATGCCACCGCCGGTGTCGCTGATCGTGATCCGGATGTTCTCGGCGTCGCGCGTGGTGCCGATGGTGATGGTGCCGTTGGTGTCGATCGCCTGCGCAGCGTTCATCAGCAAGTTGACGAATACTTGATTCAGCTGAAAGGGCAGGCACACGATCGGTGGCAACACCGAGTAGTTTTTGACCAGCTTAATCTTGTACTTGAGCTCATGCGCGAGCATGTTCAGGGTGCTGTCGAGACATTGATGCACATCGACGCGCTGCCATTCCGCCTCGTCGACATGGGAGAAATCTTTCAGGTCCTGCACGATCTTTTTTACCCGTGTCACCCCGTCCAAGGTCTCCGCCAACAGGTCGATGGTGTCGCGCCGCAAGTAGTCGATTTCCAGGCGTTGCTTGAGTTCCTGCAACTGCTCGAGTTCCGGAAGCGCACGCGGCAGTGCGTGGTCGAGCCGCTCGTAGACGCTGATCAACTGGAAAATATCTTCCACGTAGCCCTTGAGCACAGCAAGATTGGAATGCACGAAACCGATCGGGTTGTTGATCTCGTGCGCGACCCCGGCAGCGAGCTGACCGACCGAGGCCATCTTCTCCGATTGCAATAGCTGGCTCTGCGTGCCCACGAGCTTTTGGTTCAAGGCTTCCAACTCGACGTTGCGTTGCTGCACAGCATTTTCCGCCGCGCGTCGGACGTCCATCTCCGAGTGCAATTGCGTGTTTGCCTGGCTCAGCTCCGCCGTGCGTGAGGCGACATTTTCCTCAAGCAGGCGATTGCGTTGCCTCAGTGCAGCAAACCGCCAGCGCAGAACGAGTAGCACACCGAGCGCGACGCTCAGACCGAACAGTACACGCGCCCACCAGGTTTGCCACCACGCGGGCAGGACGCGAAAGGCGAATGTCGCCGGCGCTCCCCAAGGACCTTGCGTCCCGGCGCGCGCGGCGACCTTGAAGCGGTACCGTCCGGGGTGTAGCGCCGAGTAATGGGCTTCACGTGCTTCGGTGATGTTGTCTGCAGTTTCCAGACCTTCGAGCTGAGTCCTGTACTGCATCGTGGTGCCTCCGAGAAAGCTGAGGCCGGCGAAGCGCACGTGAAACGAATTGTCGGTATAGGGGGCCTGCAGACTGAGCTGAGTGGAACCGTAAGCCCGGTCGCCCAGATGTACATCGAGCAAGCCCGCGGGCGGACCCGTTCGCTGCGGCAAAGCCCGATAGGCTGCCGCGTCGAAACGCATCAAACCGCCGACCACGCCGATCCAGACGTCGCCGTTGGGCTCGGCGAGGAAAGCCATGCTGGCGGTGTCCTCACCGAGCAGGCCATGCGCAGCATCGAAGTGCCCGGTGTGTTCGGGCGTGTACAGCTCGATGCTGCGACCGGTACCAACCCATACATGGTCGTTGGCATCTTCGCCGATGATGAAGATCTCGTCCGCGGAACGCGTGCTGGCAGTTTCGAAATTGCGCAACACGCGCAGTATGCCGTTCTCGTAGCGTGCCCGCACGAAGCCTTTCGAGCCGCGGTAGACCGCGAGCAGGTCGCCATTGCGCGTGGTCAATACATAGGAAAATTCGTTGAAGCGAAAACCGTCGGCAGCTCTGAGGCGTCGCCACTGACCGTTCTCGTGTACCGCCAGACCGTGCAATCCGGCGACCCATAGTCGGCCTGCGGCATCTTCGTGCAGACCGCGCAGCAGGTCTTTCGGACCGCCGTCGGGCAGCGGCTCGCGGGTGAAATGCAGTTCAGTATCTCGGGTGTCGGCCTTGATCAGGCCCGCGGTGTCGGTGCTGGCCCAGAGCATGCCCTGACGGTCGAGCAACAGATGAAATATGCGACCGGGTGTGATCTCCGGGCCGAGCGGATGATGACGCACCTGCTGGCGAACGGGGTCGTAGCTCAGGACCTCGTTGCCGGGAATTCCGGCCAGATAAAGTGTGCCGTTCGCGGCAGCAGCGATGCTGCGTACTACTTGAGATTCGGTACCCGGAATGCTTTCGAATCGTTCGTCGACAACTCGCGCCAGTCCGCGTTCAGTTCCCACCCAAAGCGTATCCGCGCGATCGCGCGCGATGGACCAGGCGATGCTGCCCGGCAGACCCTCAGTAATGTCGTAGGCGTGGAATATTCCGCGTCCGGACAATCGGTGGAGACCACGGGCACCGAACCACAGTGAACCCTCCTGGTCCTCCAACACGGGACGTGCGCCGAGCACCGCACCGCCCAGATTTTCGGTCCAACGCCCATTTTCGCGATGCATCACGGCATCGTTGGTCGGCACCCACAAATCCCCACGTCGACCCACGGCCAGATAGCCCTGCGCTGTGCCCGCGAGCGGGATCGGCGTAGCAACGCGCTCGAATGCTTGTCCGGCGGCATTCATTGCCCACAGCTGAGTTGCGCTGCGCGCCCAGATCCGACCTTGGCCATCCTCTGCCAGGGCATCAATACGCTCGTGGATTGTCGCGTTGGCGAGCGCGTAGCTGCGCCACTCGTCGGCAGTGCGTTGCAAGACGCGGGCTTGACCATCCCAATGCGCCGCCCACAGCCCCTTGATCTTGCGGCCTTGCCACAGTGCTGTCGCCTCGCCGGCGCTCCAGCCTGGTGCGCGCTGAAACCTGAGGTCTGGACCGGCAATCTGCAGGCCATTGGCGGACGCCAACCACAGCCCCTCGGGACCGTCCGCAATCGCGCGGATCGAGTCACCCGCAGCGACGGCGTTCGGCACCGACTCGAAATCGGTCCCGGTCCAGCGACTCAACCCGGAGCGTGTGCCCACCCAAAGTACGCCCTCACGATCCTCGTGCTGCGCGACAATGGCTGCTGATCCGTCCACGCTGAATCGGTCGAAACGGTAACCGTCGTAGCGGTACAAGCCGTCATCAGTACCGGCCCAGATAAAACCAGCGGTATCCTGCAGCAAGTGCGTGACCGACGAGTTGACCAGGCCATCGTTGGCGCCGTAAGAACGGAAAACGAAGTGACCTTGCGGCGACGCACGCTCGCTGGTTGGCGCACTGGCACGCGCTTCCGGACGCACAAATGCCGCGAGCAAGACCGCGACGATTACTGCAGACCGGGCGCAACGATTGCGCGGGTGCGGTGGAATCTTCCGACTCATGGCATCCGGTCTGGAGGCTGCGCGGCGTAAAACGGAGCTGGATTCCCCCGAGCAATGCTTGAACTCGCTTCCGCAGCTGGCTTGTTGCTCGCTTTTCGTCATACGTATTCCATGTGCGCACACCTGCACCAGCGCGTAAATTTCCGATACTCGAATCCGCGCGAACCAGCGCACCATCAGTCCCGCGCACGGACACGCGAATTGTTCGTCTTCACCCGATTCTGGTGCGCGTTTTGCAACGCGCGCATCAGGCAGAGCTTGGCGATTTGCACACCCGGAGCAACGACGACAGGTACCACCCCTGTTTGAATCCTACACCCGCGACCGTTGTATACCGCTGACTCTCGCGACTGCGGTGTGCTGGGAGATGCCGCGGCGCTCGCGTACCATTGCCGCAAACCATTCATAGCATGCCGATGCCCCATACACTGCACGATGAACGACTCGATCTGGTCAGCAGATTGTTACTTAATG
>JANMSL010000231.1:0-14825 GCA_031389245.1 Lysobacterales bacterium
CTTTCAGTGGCTTAAGGGCTTTCGGCTTTTCGCCTTGAACCCGGTTGCCAGTGCATAGACCTCGGGGCTTCGCGGCCGGGAGGCTTTGGGTTTGCGCATCGTGACCTTGGTATAGCGCGTGCGCAAGTCTCGCAGGTAATCGTCGAATCCCGAACCTTGAAACAGCTTTACAAGAAACGTGCCACCGGGTTTGAGATGAATTTCAGCAAAGTCCCTGGCAAGTTCAGCCAATTCCATCGATCGCGGCTGATCCACTGACTCCACGCCACTCATATTGGGGGCCATGTCCGACAACACAAGGTTGACAGCCTGAACGCCAACCATCGCTTCAAATGCCGTGAGCACACTGACTTCACGAAAGTCGCCACAGAGGAATTCAACCCCGGGAATGCTCGGCATCTCCAGGATATCGAGTGCGAACACTCGCCCCTTCGCGCCCAGTTCGCGCTTGAGCATTTGCGACCAGCCGCCCGGAGCGGCGCCCAGATCCACCGCAATCATGCCGGGCTTCAGGAATCGATCACGTTCAATCAGTTCTTCAAGTTTGTAAGCCGCGCGCGAACGCAGACCCTCGCTGTGCGCCCTCTTGACGAACGGATCGTTGAAGTGTTCTTTGAGCCAGCGTTGGCTGGACTTGCTGCGTGTTGCCACCGGAGTTCGAGCCTGGGACCTGGGACAGGCATGATACCCTGCGCGCCACTCATTCTTGGAAATCGTCATGGCCATCGACAAGGAACAGGTCCGCTATCTGCGCGGCCTAGCGCATACCCTCAATCCAATTGTCATGGTTGGCAAACAGGGCGTCAGCCAGACCCTGGTCGATGAACTGCAGCAGAACCTGGCGCGCCACGAGTTAGTGAAAATTCGAGTGCAGGCGGAGGATCGTGCCGATCGCGAGAACCTGATCAGCGAGCTGGTCAAATCTTCCGGCGCCGAAATGGTTCAGCGCGTCGGACACACTGCCACGCTGTACAAGCGCAATGTGCAGAAACCGAAGATTCATCTCCCCGGCGACCGAACCGTTACCGAACGCCCGCGCACTGCACGTGGCGATGCGCCGCCCCGGCGTTCTGATCTCTCGCGCACTGACCAGCCCAGCTTCGCCCGGCGCGCGTCATCAGACCGTGACGGCGGAGGCGAGCGCGCATCCAGACCGCGGTCCACACCCGCGCGCGGTTCGCGTGACAGCGGCACTGCCGCGCGCAAGCCGTACGTGCGACGCGAAGGCGGTGCCTCTGCTGGCGGCGCCGAGCGCGGCGAGCGTAAGCCTTATGTGCGTCGTGAAAGTGGCACCTTCGCGCCAGCCGCCGAGCGCGGTACGGGCAATCCCTATGCCCGCCGCGATGCCCGCGACGCAGATGCAGACGCAGGTGCCCCGAGTGCTGAGCGCAAGCCCTACGCACGCCGCGAGAACAGCAGCTTTGCTGGCGCGGCAGCCGGTGGCGAGCGCAAGCCCTACGCACGACGCGAGACGGGAGGCTTCGGTGCCGCGGATGCCAGCGGCGAGCGCAAACCCTATGCACGTCGCGAGACCGGCAGCTTCGGTGGCGCAGCGGCAGGCGGCGAGCGCAAACCCTATGCGCGTCGCGAGAGCAGCAGCTTTGCTGGAGCGGCTGCAGACGGCGAGCGCAAACCGTACGCGCGTCGCGAGAGCAGCAGCTTTGGTGGCGCGGCTGCAGGCGGCGAGCGCAAACCCTATGCACGTCGCGAGAGCACCGGCTTCGGTGGTGCAGCCGCGAGTGGCGAGCGCAAACCGTACGCGCGTCGCGAGGCCGGCGGGTTCAGCCCCGCCGCCGCTGGCGAGCGCAAACCCTATGCGCGCCGTGACAGCGCCAGTTCCGAAGGTGTGCGCCGCGAACGCGATCGCGCTCCAGCCGGCGAGCGCCCTTCGCGCTCCGAGGGCGGCGGTTTTGCTGCCCGGCGCAGCGGTCCATCTGCCGGTCGCGAAGGCAATCCCTACGGCGCACCGCGCAAAGGCGCTGCCGCTCGCGATGGCGAAGCACGCGCACCACGTCCTGCTGGTGCTGGTGCCTATGCCCGCAAACCCGGTGGCGCCAAGCGCAGCGGCGTGCCGCGCAAGCCGAGTGGCTTTGTTGGACCCAAGCGTCCGGGCGGCGCTCGCCCCCCGCGCGCACGTTAATCTGGTCCGGCGATGTTGCTCAATTTACACGCGCCGGGTCAGGTTGGGATACGCAGCTGTTCAACGCAGTCGGTGATCCTGAGCAGCGGCGAGGAACGCCGCAGCAGTTTTCTGCTTTCGCCAGAAGCCGCTGCCGAAGACTGGCCAGTGTCCGATGCGCGTGCGTTGACGGATGCCGATCTGGCAGTGATCTTCACGCGCCATCCAGATGTCTTTCTGCTCGGTACCGGGCCACGCCAGATATTTCCTGCAGCAGCGGTAATGGCTGCGTGCCTGTCACGACGAATTGGCATTGAAGTCATGGACAATGCCGCCGCCGCGCGCACTTTCAACGTATTGGCGGGTGAGGGTCGCAATGTATTGCTCGGCATATTGCTGACTGATTGATTGCCGCGGTTTCAGCGCGCCACCACCACTGCTCATCTCAAAGTGCAGTTTGCAACTTCGCCAGAGGCGTTTGCGTCGCTTGCGTCTTGTTCCTCATCGCCTTCGGTCGCATTGTATGTGCAACCAGGAGGCTCCATGAATTCCGTAAAGCAAGTTTCGCAAGCCCAGATCAGAGAAGGCGTGCACCTGTTTCAGGGCGAGGCCACATCCGACGGCGCCGGCGTCAAGCTCACGCGCATGCTTGACAGCCGCATGGCACGACAGGCCGACCCGTTCCTGATGCTGGACGAATTTCGTTCCGACACAGCAGCTGACTACATCGCCGGTTTTCCACCGCATCCGCATCGCGGCTTCGAGACCGTCACGCTGATGTTCGCCGGACGCATGCGTCATCGCGATAACCAGGGCAACGAGGGCGATCTCGGCCCCGGCTCGGTGCAGTGGATGACCGCTGCGCGCGGCAGCGTGCACGAAGAAATGCCGCAGCAGGAGAACGGCCTGATGTGGGGTTACCAGCTGTGGCTGAACCTGCCGGCTGCGATGAAGATGAGCGAGCCGGGTTATCAGGACATCGACGCCAGTGCAATTCCAGAAGTGCTGGACAGCAACGGCGTCCGAGTTCGCGTGATCGCCGGAAACTACAACGGCACCCAGGGTGCGGTGCGACCGCGCCCGACCGAGCCAATCCTGCTCGACGTGCAGTTGCCAGCCGGCGCCGTGTTCGATTACGTAGTGCCCGAAAAGCATACGGTGATGCTGCATGGCGTCTCCGGTGAGATGCTGGTCGGCACACGCGAACAACCGCTCAAACAGCGTCAATTGCTCCTGCTTGGGCCGGGCGCGCAGGTTCGCGCCAAAGCCGGCACGACGCCAGCACAATTGTTGTTGATTGCCGGGCGACCGTTGGGAGAACCCATCGCCCATTACGGTCCGTTCGTAATGAACACGCAGGACGAAATACGCCAAGCTGTAGCTGATTTCCAGAGCGGAGCTTTCTAGTTTTGCGTGTTGCGTTCGCTCGCTCGCACACCGAAAAAACAGGAACGGAATCGATAGACATTGCTGAACCGAAAGCGCAGAATTTCAGCGCGCATACGCGCCTAAAATTCGAACGCCTACAGGGGGCCAACGATGAAGTTCACATTCTTGTTTGGGATGGGTTGTGTTATTGCCGCGATTTCTCCGGCAGCAGTGCTGGCAGGAATTCCTCTACCACCGGTGAGCTGCGAAAACGCACACCGGGTCATCACGTTCGGATTCACCGGCGCGCCGGAAGTTTTCACGGTTCCGCCGGAAGTCACCAGCAGCCTGACCTTGTTCGCCAGCGGCGCGCAGGGCGGGACTGGTAACACCGGAGGCAACGCGTCCAATGGTGGCCCGGGCGGCCTGGGTTCAACGGCAAGTGGGGTCTTGGGAATTTTCACCGGCAATTTCGATCTGTTGGTGACAGTCGGCGGTCAGGGCGCTACGCCCGGTGGCGGCTTCAATGGCGGCGCCAATGGAGGCAACCAAGATGCCGGCGGCGGCGGCGGCGCTTCGGATATACGTTCCGGTGGCGTCGCTGAGTCCAATCGCATCATCGTTGGCGGCGGCGGCGGCGGCGGCGGGCGCGCCGGCTGTGAAACTTCTGCCGTAACTGGGGGTGCTGGCGGCAGTGGCGGTCTGGACGGCGCAAATGGTACTGACGCGCCCACGTCGGGTGGCGTCGCCGGCGGCGGCGGCGGTGCCATCGGTACCGCGGGCGGTGCAGCGGGACTCGGTTGCGGCGGCTTTCTGGGTGCGCCCGGGGCCCCCAGTGCTGCAGGTTCGGGCACGGGCGGAGCCGGCGGCGCGGGTCAATCATGTTGCTGCTTCGGCTTTGGAAGCATTCCGGGCGGTGGCGGTGGTGGTGGTGGATTTGTCGGTGGCGGTGGCGGCGGTGGCGGGTCAGCCGGCACTACCGGGTGCAGCGGCAACGACAAAGGCGCTGGTGGCGGCGGTGCGGGCGGCGCTAACTACATTACCGGCCTGAGCAGTGGCCTTACGTTGAATGGCGTCAACACCGGCAATGGCTCAGTTCAAATCTGTTACAACATCGGCGACGCGATATTCCAGAACGGTTTTGAGTGAGTAATCGAAGCATCGAGTAGATGCTGTCCAAGCTGCCATGACGCGCGCGGCAATTTCGCGCGTGTCATGGACCGGCACGGATCGTAGTGCTCGAACCAGTCTCATCTTCAACGCGGCGCACAACCGCGTGGTGGCCTCACAAGGTCGGAGCAAGCGTCCGTCGGAGAGGCGCTGTGTTGCTCAACTGGCGCATGGCCGTGGCCGGCGCCACCGCGATCGATTCGCGACTTGATTAGTGTTCGCCAGGCACCATCTGCGTGACCATGGAAAATCAACTGCACCTGACCTGCCCACACTGCGACTCGGTCAATCGCATTCCCGAATCCCGGCTTGCCGAGTCACCAGCGTGCGGTAGCTGCCACCAACCGCTTTTCACCGGCCATCCGCTGGTGCTGACCGATGCCAACGTGGAAAAAGTACTGACCCGCAACGATATCCCGATCGTGGTGGACTGCTGGGCGGCGTGGTGCGGGCCCTGCCGTCAGTTTGCGCCGTCGTTCGAAAAAGCAGCGGCCGCATTCGAGCCGCGCGTCCGCTTTGCCAAGCTCGACACGGATGCAAATCCGCAGTCCAGTGCGCGCTTTCAGATTCGCAGCATTCCCACGCTCATCCTGTTTGGTGGCGGCGAGGAAATTGCCCGCCAATCCGGCGCCCTGCCCTATGGCGCGTTTACGCAATGGCTGCTTGAGCATCTGCAAGCCTGATCGTATCCAACCGACAAGTTGTTGCGGCGCTGTGCGCCCCAAAGCAGCGCACATCGAAATATCTTGCACAGCATTCCAGGCTTTACAGCGCAGACCATCTGTTCTGGACCAGTTCCGCACCTTCACCTAACCATCAACTCGAGCCCTCCGTGTCACCCACCGCACAATCGCGTCCTACGCCCTACCTCACCTACTCGCTGATCGCCGCGTGCATCGCAGTTTTCCTGCTGCAGAGCGTCGATCCGCGTCCCGTATTTGAGTTGGGCGCACTGTGGCCCCTGGGCGAGTACTTCGCACCCTGGCAGTTGCTGACCTATGCGTTCCTGCACGGGGGAATCAACCATCTGCTATTCAACATGCTCGGCGTCTACATGTTTGGCGCGGAACTGGAGCGCGTGTTCGGCACCGCTCGATTTGCACTACTCTACTTCGCCAGCGTGATTACCGCGGCGCTGGCACAACTCGCGTTTGGTTTGTACACAGGGTCGCCGAACCCGACTGTGGGTGCTTCCGGCGGACTGTTCGGGCTGTTGCTGGCCTATGCAATGATCTTTCCGAAGCGAACGATTGTGCTGTTGATCCCGCCGATTCCGATGCCGGCGTGGCTGTTCGTCAGCCTTTACGCGGGAGTCGAGTTGTATCTGGGCGTCACCGGCACACTCGAGGGCATCGCGCATTTCGCGCATCTTGGTGGCCTTGTCGGCGGATTTGCCGTGCTGATGTTCTGGCGGACCCAGCGCAGTCGACAACTCCGCGATCGCAAATAGCAAAATATCTGGCCCGGCCCCAGCGCGTGAGCCCGGTCCGCGCTGGATGCGCGCGCAGCCAAAAAAAATGAACAGGCTCGCTATCATGTCCGGCATATTGCGACCGGACCAAGCATGCTGCCTTCCCGCTATTTCGTCTTTGCCTTCGTGGCGCTGTTGTGCGCGATCAGCATTGCGCTGGCGCTGACGCAGCACGGCGTCTGGTGGAATGTGGCGATAATCGCTGGCCTGTTGACCGCTCTGGGCGTACGTGACCTCACGCAGACACGCCAGAGTATCCGCCGCAACTATCCACTGCTTTCGCATTTTCGATTCCTTTTTGAAACCATCCGCCCGGAAATCCGTCAGTACCTGCTGGAGGACGACACCGAGGAAACCCCGTTCTCGCGTGTGCAACGATCAATCGTGTACCAGCGTGCCAAGAGCGAGGTCGACAAGCGTCCGTTTGGCACCCAGCTCGACCTGTATGCACCGCAGTTCGAATGGATCAACCATTCCATTGCCCCGACCGATATCCGCGATCACGACTTTCGCATTCACATCGGCGGCCCACAATGCGCCATGCCGCATTCGGCCAGCGTGCTCAACATTTCGGCGATGAGTTTCGGTGCGCTGTCGGCGAACGCGATCCTGGCATTGAATGAGGGCGCGCGACGCGGCGGTTTCCATCACGACACCGGTGAAGGTTCGATCTCGCGTTATCACCGTGAACCGGGCGGCGATCTGGTCTGGGAAATCGGCAGCGGTTACTTCGGTTGCCGCAATCCCGGCGGTGGTTTCAGCGAAGAGCGCTTCGCGCAGAATGCACGCTCGCCGCAGGTCAAGATGATCGAGCTGAAACTCTCTCAGGGCGCCAAGCCCGGTCACGGCGGCATTCTTCCGGGCGCCAAGGTGACTGCGGAAATTGCGGCGGCGCGCGGCGTCGCGATCGGCGAAGACTGCATTTCTCCGGCGCGGCATTCGGCCTTCGCCACGCCGATCGAGCTACTGCAGTTTGTTGCCCGACTGCGCGATCTTTCCGGCGGTAAGCCCACCGGTTTCAAGCTCGCCATCGGCCATCCATGGGAATGGTTTGGCATTGCCAAGGCCATGCTCGAAACCGGTATTACGCCGGATTTCATTGTCGTCGATGGCGGCGAAGGTGGCACCGGTGCGGCGCCGCTGGAGTTTACCGACCACGTTGGCGCGCCCTTGCGGGAAGCACTGATGCTGGTGCACAACACGCTGGTGGGCATTGGATTGCGGCATCAGGTGCGTGTCGCTGCCAGCGGCAAGATCATTACTGCGTTCGACATCGCGCGCACGCTCGCCATGGGCGCCGATTTCTGCAACTCGGCACGCGGCTTCATGTTCGCGCTTGGCTGCATCCAGGCGCAGACTTGTCACACCGGACGCTGCCCGACCGGTGTGACCACTCAGGATCCGTTGCGCCAACGCGCGCTGGTGGTTCCCGACAAGGCAACGCGCGTCGCCGCGTTCCATCGCAATACAATGATCGCACTCAAAGAACTGATCGCTGCTGCCGGCCTCACCCATCCCAATGAGCTTGGTCCCGAACACATTATCCGTCGCGTGTCGTCGACCGACGTGCGTTCGCTGGCAACGCTGCACGTATGGGCCAAGCCGCAGGAGCTGCTGAGCAGCAAACCCGAGCATCCAGTGTTCAAGGTGTTCTGGGACGTGGCCCGGGCCGACTCCTTTGCGCCGCCGGCACACACGTTGTCCCTGCGTGGCAGCAAACTGCAATAATTGCCATGCATAATCCGTCCATGGCCACTGATGACTGATCCAAAAGAGAAACTGCGCGCGCTCGGCAAGACGCTCGAGCTGGCCGCTGAAGTCGTCGAGGAACGCATCGAAGACGCAGCGCTCGAGTCGCGCGAGATCGAACCTCTGGTCGAACAGGCGCGCCGTGTTCCGTGGTGGGGCCACGTGCGACGCTTCTGGCCGCTGCTGCTGATCGCAATCGCGGCAGTGGCGTTCCTGTGGAGTGGCGCCTGGCGCGAGCTGCAACTGGACCGACTCGAAGATCGCTACGACCAGCTCAAAGTCTGGTCGCAGGCGCATCCGGTAATGTTTCGGTTGGGTCTGGTCGTGGCGCTTACCGCGCTGACCACGATGGGCCTGCCCGGCGGCGCGGTAATGGTGATCGTCGGCGGTATTTTTCTTGGCATCATCGAGGGCGCGCTCTATTGCATCATTGGCGATGGCATTGGTGCCACCTTGCTGTATCTGGCAGCAAAGCGTGCCATGAACGATGGCGACGATCACCCGACCGGCGCACTGGTCGAGCGACTGCGCACGGGATTCTCGCAACACCCGGTGAGCTACGCGCTGTTCCTGCGTCTGGTGCCTGTTTTTCCATTCGGCGCCGTCAGCGTTGCGCTGGCCTGGCTGGGGTGTCGCTACAAGATGTTTTTGACCACATCCATCGTCGGCATTGTGCCCGCACAACTTGTTTACGCCGCGCTGGGTGCCAGCATCGCGCCGACCCTGGCGGCGCACCAGCCGATTAACTCCGCGCTGTTCAGTCAGCCGCGTTTCGTGGTGCCGCTGGTGGTGCTGGCGTTGCTGTCTTTGGTTCCGGTGTTGCTCGGACTGCGGCGCGCGCCACGCATTCCGCGCTGATTGATCAACGCGCCAATTCAGGAACGCGCCCGGCCAGACCAGCCGCCTGCATCGAAAAGAATCGCTTCAACAGCGGCAACGCATCCACAATTCCGAGACCGCGTTCGGCCAACTGTTGAACGTCCGAAGGCGCGGAACCGAACAGACGCTCGACGCCATCGACCAGCCCTGCAGCGATGCGCGTATCGCCCTCGCGCCACGCGGCATAGCGCGACAGGGTCGCGGCACTGCCGATATCACGACCCACTGCCTGCGCGCGTGACAGCACTTCAATCAGCGCGGCCACATCGAGCATGCCCAGGTTCAGACCCAGACCCGCGAGCGGATGCACGACATGCGCGCTGTCGCCGATCAACGCCACGCGTTCGCCAATGAACCGATCCGCAATTGCCATGCGCAGCGGAAACAACACCGGCGCGGAAACTTCCTCCACGGCACCAAAACGCGCGCCACTGGCCTCGGTCAGCGCGGCCGCCAGTGCGGTTGACTCGGCTTGCAACCACTGCGCGGCAATTTGCGACGGCCGGGTCCAGACGATGCTCGAGGTACCATCGTGCAACGGCAGCAGCGCCAGCGGCCCACCACTGGCAAAGCGCTGGAATGCGATGCCGGAATTCGGCTGAGCGGTGCGAATCCGCGCCACCACACCACTGGCCGCGTAATCACGCTCCTGCACACTGAACCCGAGTCGCTGGCGCAGATCCGAGCGCGCACCCTCGGCCACTACAAGCAATCGCGCGCGCAGTCGCTGGCCATCATCAAGCTCGACACGGACCTCGTCGCGCTGCCGTTCCACCTCCACGATTTGTGCAGGCGCCAATACGCGTACCGAGGGGGTCAGCGCCTGCCAGCAACGTTGCTGCAATGCTTCCAGATCGGTGATCCAACCGAGCGCGGCAACACCAATCGCCGCCGCATCGAAATTGATTTCATGCGCACCCGCTTGCACTTGCATGCGTTGGTATGGGGCAGCATGCTGCGGCGACAAGGGCCACAATCCCAAGCGTTGCAGAATGCGTACCGAAGCCGGCGCCAGCGCGACGACGCGACTGTTTGCAACACGCGGTTCGATGTTGGGCAGATGCCGCTCAATCAATGTGACTTGCAGTCCGCACCGCGCCAGACCGAGCGCAGTGACCGCACCCGCAACACCAGCGCCGGAAACCAACACATCAACGCGGCTCATACGAACAAAGTCCGATAGCCCATTGCCAACTGCGCGAGCATGCGCGAAAGCACTGGAACGCGATCGATCAGCGCCATGCCCATTCCGCGCAGTCCCTGAAGCAACGGGCCAGACCCAGCGCTGAGGCGCAGCATGCCAGCGCTCATGGCGATGGTGTGGCTGCGATCCGCCTCGCGCTCCTCGGCATAGCGTTGCAACAACTCGTCCGCTCCAGGATCCGAACTCTGCCGCAAACACGCCGCCAGTGTGCTCGCATCGCGCAACCCAAGATTGAATCCTTGCGCACCGATCGGATGAATGGTTTGCGCGGCGTTGCCAATCAGGACCACACGCTGATCCACCACACGCTCCGCCAGCACCAGGCGCAGTGGCCAAGGCTGCCTGCGACCGACGCGCGCGACGCGACCGAGACGATAACCAAACCGCGCTTGCAACAGTCGTGCGAAATCGACATCGCCTAGCTCGAGCGCCGGGGCCGCCGCGCTTTCGCCAAGCGTACACACCACGCCGCAGCGATTGTCCTGCAGCGGCAAAAGCGCAATCGGTCCGTCATCGGTGAACCGCTCGAAAGCACGGCCGAAATGCGGCTTCTCGGTCTCGGCCGCACAAACTATCGCCGTCTGCTGATAGTCCACTCGCTGCACTGGAATTTTGCACGTAGCGCGAATCGCCGACTCGCTGCCATCGGCAGCCACGATCAGCTTGCAGCGAACACTGTGCTCGCCGCTCTCGCGCACTACCGTCAGATCAACATGCGACCCGGTGACTGTGCTGTGCAACAGTTTCGCCGGGCGCCAACGTTGCAGGCGAACGCATTGTGCCAGGCGCTGTTCGAGTGCCGCGACCAGCTGCCGTGCCGGCACCGTGGCGCCAAAGGCCTGCATGCCCATATCGCTCGCACGCAACAGTACCCGGCCAAATTCTCCCGCGCGGCTGACGTGCACTTCGCTAATCGGCGTGCCCGCGAGTGAATCCGGCCATGCCTGGATCAACTGCAAGCGCTCGATGCTGGCCCGGCCAAGCGCGAAATGGCGCTCGTCCCAACTCTGCTCGATCAGCGCTGGTGCCTGCGCTTCGATGAGCAGCACACTGAGCTCACTCGCTTCAAGCGAGGCGGCCAGACTCATCCCGACCAGGCCGCCACCCACGATTACCACATCGTATTGTTCTGTCATCCGGTCATGATACGCCGGCCGTTGAATTGTGGCAGCGACCGCTTCGAGAGCTCAGCTCCTATGGAAGATCTGAATGGTCAGCACTTCGTCTTCGCTGTACAGCTTATCGTTTGCCACACCCTGAAAAACCTGCGGTTTTTCGCCCCCTGACTCAGAGGGCGATCTCGGCTCCGGACTTGTTCCCTATCGGCCCTGCTACACTTCGCGTCTGCCCAAAATTCACCGAGTAAATTCATGTCCGACGCATCACGCTCCGATCAGAATCTGAAACTGGCCCTCATTGCCGGAATGATTTTGCTCGCTGCCCTGTCCCGACTGGTGCCGCATCCGTGGAACTTCAGTCCACTTGAAGCGATGGCGTTGTTCGCCGGCGCGCATATCGGGCGCCGTTGGCTGAGCACGCTGGTGCCGTTGCTGGCGCTGTTCGTGTCTGACCTGTTTCTCGGATTCTACGAAGGCATCTGGGTTACCTATCTGTGCTTTGCGCTGATTGCGCTTGCCGGCCGTGGCCTGCGCAACGCCGGCGCCTCCCGGATTGCCGTGTTCGGACTGGCCAGCGCAACGGGCTTTTTCATTGTCAGTAATTTCTCGGTGTGGGCCCTGGGTACGATGTATCCGCACACCGCCGCTGGCCTGCTGAGCTGCTATGTCAGTGCCATTCCGTATTTCCACAATCAGCTCGCCGGAATGGCGTTTTACAGCCTCGTGCTGTTCGGTGGCTACGCGCTCGTGCAGCGCGCGCGCGGCGAAGCCAGTACGCAGGCAGTCTGATCCGGGGAGGTGCTTCGTGGGCAACCGCCTCAGCAAAATTTACACACGCACGGGCGATGACGGAACCACTGGCCTCGGCGACGGCTCACGCGTGTCCAAGGACAGCGCACGCGTCGCTGCCTACGGCACGGTCGATGAGCTGAACAGTTGCATCGGCATGGTCATTGCCGAACTGGCTGTGTCTGAGACACTGCCAGTACATTCACCAGCCCAGTCAATTGCCGACACGCTGACCGAAATCCAGCACGAGTTGTTCGATCTTGGCGGCGAGCTTTGTATCCCTGGCAGCGAGATGATTGCCGATGCGGATATCGATCGACTGGAGCAGCGCCTCGACACGCTTAACGCGCCACTGCCTGCGTTGAAGGATTTTATTCTGCCTGGCGGCAGCCGCGCGGCAGCGGCCTGCCATCTGGCGCGCACGGTCGCGCGCCGCGCCGAGCGCGAAGTGGTCACACTGGCCCGGCATGACGCAGTACGACCCGAAGCGATCCGCTACTTGAATCGACTCTCCGATCTGCTGTTTGTCGTCGCTCGGGTGCTCGCGCGCGAATCCGGACACGGTGAAGTGATCTGGAAACACGAACGCCGCAAGCGCGGCTAGGCGCAATCGAACGCCAATGATCTTGACCCATCCTGCCTGTGCACTGCATGACATGGGGCCTGGTCATCCGGAATCTCCGGCGCGGCTGGCCGCGGTTCTGTCCGCACTGGATGCTCCACCGCTGGCAACCATCCGGCGCTTGCTGGCGCCTGCTGCCAGCGTCGAGCAACTGCGCCGCGCGCATGATGTTTGCCTGATCGAACGGGTGTTTGCCAGCGCGCCGATCTCAGGCTTGTCGCGCCTTGATGGCGACACCGCCATGAACCCGAATTCTCTCGACGCGGCGCTGCATGCCGCTGGCGCGGTCGTCGCCGGCGTCGATGCGGTATTGCAGGGGCAAACCGACCGCGTGTTTTGCGCTGTCAGGCCACCCGGGCATCACGCTACGCACGTCGATGCAATGGGATTTTGCCTGTTCAACAATGTGGCGGTCGGCGCCGCGCACGCGCTGGCGCTTGGCCTGGAACGCGTTGCAATCATCGACTTCGATGTGCACCACGGCAATGGCACACAGAACATCTTTGCCGACGATCCTCGCGTGCTGTACGCGTCCTCGCACCAATGGCCGCTGTACCCCGGCACCGGCGCCGAAAGTGAGCACGGTGTCGGCAATATTCATAACGCGGTGTTGATGCCCGGGGCGCGCTCGCTCGAATTTCGCGAAGCCTGGACGCTGCAATTGCTGCCCGCGATTGCGGCATTCAAACCGCAGTTGATTTTGATTTCAGCCGGTTTCGACGCGCATCGTCTGGATCCGCTCGCCCAGCTAAATCTGGGTGCCGAAGACTTCGCATGGATTACCCGCGCATTGGTGGCGATTGCCGAACGTCACGCCATGGGCCGGGTAGTGTCGACCCTCGAGGGGGGCTACAGCCTGACCGCGCTGCGCGAATGCACCGCCGCACATTGCCAAGCCTTGTTCGGCGTCGCCAGCGCTTTGCCCTAGACGCTCGGCGACCGATCGTCGGAAAACATTCCTGCAATCAAAAAAAACCGTTCCTGCCGTGAGCACGATTCGTAACCGCGCAGTGCATTCATGCAATGGCACATTGCAATCATGCACCACTTGGTGAAATGGCCAAATTTATTTCGCATCGGGTGCAACGGTGCCGCCCTCCGGCTCGTCATGAGTTGCTGGCGTCACCTTTACCCGCATCAGCACATTCGGTTGTCGCCCGTTCAGACTTGCGGATGCACTCTGCGCATAGACATCAGCCAACACACTTCACCCAGATGACCTTCGATCGAGCAAAACACGTTTTAGCAAAGCGCGACTGAAACACCCGACCGATCAACTTCGCCGCGCTGCGGCACCCCGCCTTGCCCCCCATTAGCCAGTATCCAAAAGCGCGACGCCGAGCAATACTTGTTTCATTATTCGTCGTACTAAAATCAGAATTTGCCGCTTCACCTTACCGGAGACAGCCATGAACATTCGCGCACTGATATCCCGACCGCTATTGACGCTTCCTCTTTTGACCTTCTTCTCGTTCATTTGCGCTGGCCCGGTCTGGTCGGCCAATCACCAAGTCACGGTCGGGGGTGGCACAAATACGTTCTCACCCAATAATCTGACGATTGCCGTTGGTGACACGGTGACGTTTACCAATGCCGGCGGCTTTCACAATGTGGTATCGGACGCGGCAGGTTTTCGCTGCGCGACCAGCTGCACCGGTGCTGGCGGCAATGCCAGCTCTGCTGCCTGGACTGCCACGGTGACGTTCAATACTGCGGGCACGTTCCCGTACTACTGCGATGTGCACGGCGCCGCAGGCTCAGGCATGTCTGGCTCGCTCACCGTTGAAGCTCCGCCCGTGACGCCTCCGCTTGGCCCCGGCTACACCGGCACCTGGTACGACACGCAGCAAAGTGGGCATGGCATCTTTGTCGAGATTCTGCCGGGTGATTTATTGTTGGCGTACTGGTTCACCTTTACGCCTGATGCGCAGCAAGCCTGGTTTGGCGGCGTCGGCCCCATTACCGGAAACACTGCGACGATGACCGCAGTGCGCAGCACCGGCGCGCGCTTCATACCCAACTTCAATCCGGCCGAAGTGGTGCGCACGGATTGGGGCACCCTGACCTTTACCTTCACCGACTGCAGCAATGGACGCGTCAACTTCAACTCCATCGTTGGCTTTGGTACCGGCAGCATGAACCTGAAGCGACTGACTTTGCCGGCCGGACTGTCCTGTCCTCCGCCAGTGGTCGCCACCGCCAGCGTAAAGGGTGACGAATAGCACCAATTCGCGCACACGTCCGCTCCTACCGCGTTGGAGCGGACCCGGCCGCGACTGACGCTGCCGCACTCCCAAACAATCGCGCCCTCGGCCGCCGTTCCCGACGCGGCCCTA
>JANMSL010000237.1:0-29421 GCA_031389245.1 Lysobacterales bacterium
GGTTGGCCTGGGTGCTCGGTCAGCAGCGCGGTCCGGATGCGATGGCGTTGTGGTTGGGCGGGGCGCTGGCCCTGACGGCGGCCCTGTGGTGGTGGGAGCAAGGCCGCTATCGCGATGGCCGCATTGGGCGCGTGGTGGTCACGCTGCTGCTGGTCATCGTGACTGCATTGGCACTGCGCAATATTCATCGAACGCCGGCACAGACCACGCAGTCGAAAAACGCAGTGTCGCTCAGTGCCCCCTACTCGGTGGATCGCCTGGCTTCGCTGCGTGCGCAGGGCAAGCCCATTTTCGTCAACATGACGGCGGACTGGTGCCTGAGCTGCAAGGTCAACGAACGCACAACGCTGGGAACAGAACGCTTTGCCGACTTGCTGCAGCGCACCGGCACGGTCTATCTGAAAGGTGACTGGACCAACGAAGATCCCGCGATCACCGGGTTTCTCAAGCAGCACAATGCGGTCGGTGTGCCGCTGTACGTATTTTTTCCTGCTGGCGGTGGACCCGGTCGCAAATTACCGGCGGTACTGACACCGGCGATCGTTGCCGAAGCGTTGGAATAATTGGCGCGCGCTGGAACGCGTGCGTCTCGGTAGCCACGCTGGTCAATTGAACATCGAGGGCAGATGATGCCGGCCGCGATGTGGGAGCGGCGTGAGCCGCGATCGCTCCCGGTCCAGATCAAAGTCTTCTCGGCTTGACCAGCTCCGCTGTTGAACGCCGCCGTTCCTACAACGGGGCAGGTCGCCGTCGACTGCAGTAATGGTCAGAACGGTTCTTAGAACCGGCGCGGTGTAGTGTTGAACACAATAGATTTTGAATCAGCTACATGCATAGGAATTCACAACATCCTTTCGCATCAAGTGTCGCATTTTGGTTCCGTCTGTGCTTGAAACGCAACATTCCGGGATGAATCGAGCGGGTGGTCGCAAGGATAACCCGATCTACCTTCTTCGCACGCTGATCTGTTGGCGAGGCTCGGTCACCAGCAAACTTAGAGGAGGAGGTATGCTCGCTCCTGCCCTGCTCGTCATGCAATCAGGGCTAGCTCGCCTTTCCCCGCTTTGCTATACAAGCTGCCTGCGCTCGGTTGAGTTTGTGGATCGGCATCGTAGTACCACACCCGAAAGTCAGCGGCGCTGGCAGTGCCGGCACAGGAAGCGAGCACCAGGCCAAGGGACAGCGTGGATTGCATGAGACGTTGCAGCATGAGGAAATCTCCTTGAATGAAATCGGTTGGGATGCGTGCGCCCGATCCACTCGATGGCAATGACGCCACCCTGCAATCGGCAGGCTCCGGCACCTGTACATACGCAGGGGCCAGCATTCGGAGATCATGCAAGGTGTGCGATCAGGGATTCAGGGAGATACGCCCGCCAGGCGGGGCCGGCGGCTCAAGCCCGCGCTCGCGCAGCGCGGGAAAGGGTCAGGGCGAAGCGGTCGTTCGCCGGCACCCAGTGTCTATGAACACCGGGTGCGATCGCAGGTTTCCGCAGCCTTGGCCCTCTCCCGCGCAGCGGGAGAGGGATGGCTGAACCACACCGGACAAAATTGCACTCAATACTTCGGCGCCTGTTACTCGACGGTCACTTGGATGCTCATGTCCGTTGACGGGAAGCTGAGAAAATCCAGGCTGTAGCCGCTGGCACTGCAATTGGACCAGGTCAGCGTGGTCGGGCCGATGGCGCAGGGACCGCTGTGCAGGCCGAGTTCGGTCTTATCCCAGAACACGTTGTTCTTTGCCGCAACGTTGGCGAACACGGCAGTGCCATCCGGCTGCATCACCTGGAAGGGGCGAATGAGGCGAACGCCGTTGCGGCCCATCTGGCCCTGCGATCCGGCCGGGTCATCAGTGAAATGCAAATCCTCCCAGGCTGCAGTAGTTACGCCGACGGGTGCCTTGATATTCTGCGTGCGGTCCGAAACCACGTGCCAGACGCCGATGCCGGAGTCGTTGATGAGCGCATCGAAGTAGGCCGCGCCCATATTCTTTTTGCGGTTCTCGATGATGAAGTATTCCTCCTCCAGCGCGCTGTTGTAGTGCGGCATGATGTAGACGGTGTCGCCCAGCTTGATCTCGGCCACCGATAGCTCACCGCTCGCGGTGATCAGTTTCGGCGTCACCCATCCCAGCGCCAGCTTGTGCATCGGGTCCAGGTGCGCCGAGTTGCCGACGCTCGCCGCCATCAGCGTGGTGCTGCGCGGATACACGGCGGTATCGACACTGAAGTAGAGATCGTCGAGGCCGCCGAACAGGTGCATCAGCTCATGCGCGATGGTGGAAAACTGATGTGCGGAAACCGCCGAATCAAGGCTCATGTTCACTTTCGCGATGTATTGCGGCAGCTGCACTCCATCGGCTGACAGTGGCAGGTTGCCGTCGCAATCGCCGTCCAGCAGCGGCACGAGCTGGCTGCCGACGCCATCCGGACGCGGAATGATGACGACGATGGCGAGCTCGCTGGTGTCGAGCTTGCCGTTGCTGTCGATGTCGTAGGAAGCGAAATCGACGTCGCCGACAACATTCAGTACGGCCTCCTTGAACAACGCCATGCTGCCTTCCTCGAAACCATCGACGCATTCGTCAGGGTGATTGGTGTAGTACTCGGGCGGATGCACCGTGTCGTACCAGCCGAACACGCCGGCATTGGCGATCGTGAAGCGGCCGTTCGAGTTGCTGTTGAAGTAGCTCTTGACATTGTCCGGTTCGAACACCACCAGTCCACCGCCGCCGGACGGCAAACCATAGAGCGCGCTCTCGACCTTGCCCTTGGGAACGCTGTCCTGGTCGTAGCATTCCGGCGGCGCGCTGCCGTTCGCATCGCAGAAATGCGGATCGATGAGGATCGCCAGCACGTTGCGCTGGCCGATCAGTGCCTCGACGCCGCCGATGTTGTCCTCGTCGACGCCGATATGGCCGCCACCGAATCGCGGCGCCGCAGCCAGGTCGGGAATGAATCCGGTTTCGCTCAGCACCGTCATGATGCGATCACCCATCACCGCGGTGAATCCCGCGCCCGCGCCGCCGTACCAGAAGAGCTGCACCTTGTGCGCGCCGGGGCTGAGCCGCTTGGCTTCGAACACCCAGGTGCGCACCTGCGCGCCATCCAGTCCGTCGCTGAGCGTTACGTACTGTTTTACCTTGTCGTCCACGGCGAGCACGACACCGGCGAGCGCGCCGCCCTTGGTGCCGATCTCGGCACTGAACTGGACAGCGATTTCGCCATTGCCCTTCGCTGGAATGTGGACATAGGCCAGCATGTCGGGAATCGAAGCCAGGCTGCCGTCCGGTGCGGATTCGAGGTTGGCACCGCTGGGTGCGATGGAGACCGGGTGCGTGGACTGGGTGGTCGAAGTCGGATACGCAGCCAGCATCAGCGATCGATCGGCGAAATATCCGCTGCCACCACTTTCACCCAGCCACTGAAACGTCACCTTGTGCCAGCCCATCGCGGTGCCCTGCGATGCAAACGTCGCCAGGCGCGATTGCGGCGCCGAGCCTTTGGCGAAGATCACATCCGAAGGCAGCAGCAGGCTGTTGTCGACCAGGGCCCTGAGCGCGATGCGCTTGCCGTTGCTGGCGTAGCTCTCTGCGCTCAGGCTGGCGGTCAGCGCCGAATTCGCCGGCACATAGATCCAGGCATTCATGTCCGGGACGTTTTTCCAGAAGGCGTCGGTGGTCGACACCGAAGGTCCACTGGCCGGAGTTTTGACGACGAGCGAGCCCGTGGTCGAGGTGGATTCGCTACCGGTTCGAATCAGCAGCGATGCGTCGCGCATCTTGCCGACGCTGCCGGGGTCCATGCGCCATTGCATCTCCACCGTGTGGATACCGGCATCGACGTGCGCGGTAAAAATGAACGATCGCGGGCTGGTGCCCACGGTGGTGGCGAACACCACATCGCCCGGTGCCGTCGGCTTGCCGTCCAGCAGCGCGCGCACGAACATGCGCCGATTGTCGAGCGGCATATCGCTCTGCACGAAGGCTTCTGCTGCAAACACAATGGCGACACTGGTCGCGGGCGCATCCGCCACAAACGATGCTGAGGTATTGACCGAAACCATATTGGCGATGCTGCCGCGCAGATACGACAACTTCTTGATGGTGTGAAAGCGCGTGGAGTCGGTCGCCAGCCATTCCACATTCGCACAACGCGCCGCCCCGGCGTCGGCCTTGGGGCATTCCGGCGTACCCAGCGTCTGGATGGTGCGAATGCCGAACTCTTCCGGGGCCGCGCCCAATGGCGAAGCTGCAGCCAGCAGATTGAGCTCGTCGATCACGCTGGCGGAGAGCGCGATCAATGCCGTACCGGTGAGGCCGCGGACGCGTGCCAGGTCGCTGCGCACCCTGGCGATGCGGCGCGCGATTTCGGCGTCGTCGGGCAGGCGCGCCTGCAGGCTGTCGAGCTCGGCGGACAGCTGTCCGACGTCCTCGGCATCCAGCGCGATGGCGGTTGTCGTCTTGGCGGCGCTCGTGGCATTGGCCACGGCAGCGCGATGATCAGCGTGCGCGTCAGCGACAGTTAAAGCGGTGAGCAACAAGAACAGTGCGGTGAATATGCTGCGATTGAACATGACGTATCTCCCTTTGGCAGTCCGGAATACGGATAACCACGGGCACGACGGATCATGCGCTTCGCGCTCCGTTCATCTGCCGTTAGGGAAAGCGGCGCGACGCGAGGGCACTGCGCAACGCGATACGCCGCCGCTGTCGATGGCTGCACGATCGCGCGCGCCAACATCCTGCAGTCCGGTCAGCCAGCCGCTACGATTCCCACCTCGCCAACTTCCGATCGGAGTCCGCACGTTGTTGCTGCGCTCGCTATCGATCCCGATGTTCTGTCTCGCATCGCCCTTGATGTCGACGCACGCGGTCACAGCCGGGACGGACGAGGGCCATTGGCGCATCGACGATGTCGGTATCCGATAGCAAGACAGGAAGTCGCTCGCCATCGTGGAACTTCACAAATCGAAGCTGCCAAGAAGCAGGATGCATCGATCCCTCCCGGTGCCAAATCGCCACGCTCTTTCAAGGTAGGAAATATCCTATCAAGAGCAATTTGATTTGCAACAGAGGAGAAAGCAAAGAAGCCCACAAAAATGCGGGCTTCAGAGCAAAACGCAACAGCAGCGCTAGCGGTAGCTTTTAGAACGGAATTTCGTCGTCCTCGAACGGCGCGCTCGACGGCTGAGGTGCAGACGAACGGCCAGCGCCGCCACTGCGCTCGCTGCTGCGATCCGCATCGCTGGAACGTGTGCCGCTGCCGGTGTTGCGTGCCGGACGCTCACTCTCGCTGCGACCACCCCCGCCTTCAGCGCCTTGACGGCCACCGAGCATCTGCATTTCTTCGGCGATGATGTCGGTGGCATAGCGATCGACGCCTTCCTTGTCCGTGTATTTGTCAGTACGCAGCTTGCCCTCGACATAGACCTGAGAGCCTTTGCGCAGGTATTCACCGGCGATTTCAGCGAGGCGGCCGAAGAACTTCACGCGATGCCACTCGGTGTGTTCCTTGTTCTCGCCGGTTTGTTTGTCTTTCCACTGTTCGCTGGTCGCGACGCTGAGCGTGGTAATCGCCGCACCACCAGCGGTGTAGCGAGTTTCCGGGTCCTTGCCCACGTTGCCGACGATGATGACCTTGTTGATGCCGCGTGCCATGGGTTGCCTCGTTGACTGGATGATGGGGTGCCGTGCTGGCCGGATATGAAGATTACCACGCGGGCTTTCGTGCCCGACCAGCGGCGGAATCGCAAAGATGGCTGGGAAAAGTCGCATGGGTCGCGATTTGTTGCCGGTTTCGGTACTGCACGCGGCAGTAACCCGGTCGCGGCGGCCGGGGCCGGGGCGATTTACCGTGAATGCAAAGTGTGAAATGAAACCACCGGGGGCGGCAGAAACGGCATAACCCGTATAATCGGCACATTCCTTACCGTCGGATGTCCCGTGAACTTGTCTTCTGTGACCGAGTCAGCACAGCGCGCGCCCCAATCCATGTGTTTCACCGATGTCCAGGCGTTGGTGCGCGATGACATGCATCGGGTCGACGCGCTCATCCGTCGCCGCCTGGGTTCTGACGTCCTGTTGGTCAACCAGGTTGCCGAACACATTGTCGCCGCAGGTGGCAAGCGCCTGCGCCCGATTCTGGTGTTGCTGGCGGCACGCGCTGCGGGCTACAACGGGGTTGACCATTACCAGGCGGCGGCCATTATCGAGTTCATCCACACCGCCACGCTGCTGCATGACGATGTAGTCGATGAATCGGGATTGCGGCGCGGCCGCCAGACCGCGAACGCGTTGTTTGGAAATGCGGCCAGCGTGCTGGTCGGCGACTATCTGTACTCGCGGTCGTTTCAATTGATGGTGGAACTCAACGGCATGAGGATCATGCAGGTGTTGGCCGATACCACCAACGCGATCGCCGAAGGCGAGGTATTGCAGTTGATGCATGTCGGCAATCCGGACACCGATGAGAGCGCCTATCTGCGCGTGATCGAGCGCAAGACGGCGGTGTTGTTTGCCGCGGCTTGCCGCATCGGCGCGATTTTGGCAAGTGCTCCCGCCGCCATCGAGAATGCGCTGGCAGACTACGGAATGGCGCTGGGCTATGCGTTCCAGATCGCCGACGACGTGCTCGACTACACCTCCGACGCGGACACCCTGGGCAAGAATGTCGGCGACGACCTGGCCGAGGGCAAGCCGACGCTGCCGCTGATTTATGCTCTCAAACATGCGCCCGCGGACAGTGCCCAGGCGTTGCGACGCGTGATCGAAACCGGTGGATTGGAATCCCTCGATCTGGTCATCGCCGCGATCAAGGATTCAGGTGCCCTGCAGTACACCGAGCAGCGCGCTGGTGAGTATGCGCGCGCGGCGCTGGCAGCGCTGGCCGCGATGCCGGGCAGCATCGAAGTCGATGCCTTGGCCGTATTGGCCGATCATTCGGTTGCGCGACGCAGCTAGGCCGGAGCAAAAAGCGCGTTGCCGCTTGGCACACAAAACGCGATTGAAGCGCAGTCTGCTGTATCTGTGGGAGCGGCTGACCCGCTGCCCTGTTGAGAGCCAGCCGGTAAGGTCGCGCATTACCCTGCATCAATGCCTCCGCATCGCGACCAGTCGACACCGCAGCGGGCGCTCACAAGCGCCTGCTGCGCTAAACTGCGCGTTCTTGATACCGGGAGCATCGCCATGCGCTTCATCTTCGCCTCTGCCTTCAGTCTGCTGGTGGCCTCGTCCACCATGGCGGAGCCGCGCGGCTTTACGGTCAACGATCTGGTCAACCTGGATCGTGTCACCGATCCGCAAATCTCGCCGGACGCCAAGTGGGTTTCGTTTCAGTTACGCGAAACCGACTTCGACGCGAACAAAGCTGCACAGGGCTTGTGGCTGGTGCCAAGCGACGGCTCCGCTGCGCCGCGTCGTTTGACGGCAAAGGGTCAGAGCTCCGTGTCGGGACGCTGGTCGCCCGACGGCAAGTCGCTCTTCTTCCAGTCCACACGCAGTGGCTCGATGCAGGTTTGGGCACTGCCCCTGGCCGGCGGCGAAGCGCTGCAGGTGACCAGCTATCCATTGGATGTGGGCAGTTTTCTGTTGTCGCCAAACGGCAGGCAGATTGCAATCAGCATGGAAGTGTTCAACGACTGCGTCGCGACCGAAGTCAGTGTGCTCGATTGCACCAAGAAACGTGTTGATGAAGCGGCCGCGTTGAAGACCAGCGGTAGAGTATTCGATCAGCTTTTCATTCGACATTGGGACACCTGGGCCGATGGCCGCCGTGCCCAGCTGTTCGTTGCGGATCTGGGTGCAGATGGCAAGGCAGAGGCCACGCCAACGTGGGTCAGCAAGGGCATCGATGGCGATGTGCCGTCCAAGCCGTTCGGAGACCTGAGTGAAGTGGCGTTCTCGCCGGATTCCGCGGTCATCACCTTCGCCGCGCGCATTGCCGGAAAGAGCGAAGCCTGGTCGACCAATTTCGATTTGTTCACTGTGCCAGCTGATGCCAGCAAGACGCCGCGCAACCTCACCGCGGCGAACGAGGCGATGGACTCCTATCCGTTGTACTCGCATGACGGCAAGACGCTGTATTACCTGTCCATGAAGCGTCCCATGTTTGAAGCAGACCGCATGTGGATCAAGGCGCTGGATCTTGCCAACGGCAGCAGTCGCGAGATCGCCGCAAACTGGGATCGTTCCACCGGCGCGCTGACATTGTCCGACGATGGCAAGACACTGTATGCCACCGCTGACGATAGCGGTCAGCATCCGCTGTTCGCCATCAACATCGGCGACGGCAGCGTACGCAATGTTTCTGGCCAAGGCCATATCAGCGGGTTTGCCATCGCTGGGACCCGCATCGTTGTTGCGCGCGACACGCTGACTGCCCCGAGCGACCTGTTTTTGCTCGGCGAAAATGAGCAGCGCTTGACGCAGTTCAACGCCGAGCGCATGCAGCAGATCAAACTCGGCGCACCGGAGTTTTTCACGTTCAAGGGGTGGAACGATGAAAGCGTCCAAGGTTACGTGGTCAAGCCGTGGAATTATCAGGCGGGCAAAAAATACCCGGTCGCGTTTCTCATTCATGGCGGTCCGCAGGGCGCGTTTGGCAATGACTGGCACTACCGTTGGAATCCGCAGACCTATGCCGGCCAGGGTTTTGCGGTCATCGCAATCAACTTTCACGGTTCCACCGGCTATGGCCAGGCGTTCACCGATTCAATCTCCGGCGACTGGGGCGGCAAGCCGTTGGAAGATCTGAAAAAGGGCATGGCCGCAGCGCTGACAAAATTCAACTGGCTCAACGGCGACAAGGCCTGCGCCCTGGGTGGCAGTTACGGCGGCTACATGGTCAATTGGATCGCGGGCAACTGGAGCGAACAGTTCGACTGCATCGTCAGTCACGCCAGTATTTTCGACAATCGTTTCATGGGCTATTCGACCGAAGAACTGTGGTTTGACGAATGGGAAATGCAAGGCACGCCGTACGACGCGCCGGAAAAATATGAGCGGCACAATCCGGTAAAATTTGTCAAAGACTGGAAGGTGCCGGTGCTGGTTGTGCACGGCGCGCTCGACTTTCGCGTTCCGGTGGAACAAGGCATTTCATTGTTCACCGCCTTGCAGCGGCGCGGCATCGAGTCGAAGTTTCTCTACTTCCCCGATGAGAATCACTGGATCCTCAAGCCGCACAATTCGGTGCAGTGGCACAATGAAGTGAACGCATGGTTGAAACGGTGGACTGGCGAGTAAAGCGTGCAGGGTGAGGAGCCGCTCCGCGCTCGCTTGTCTATTGGTCCAACAGAATCAGGTGGGCCGCAGCCCACCGGAAAATCGCAGTCAGGTTTTCTGGCCGCGATCAGGTGATCACCGCTGCGACCAACGTGGTCAAGACTGGCGTATTGCACGCTGCGGAAACACTGCGCCGCCAGAGGCGCGTGGCAGCGTGCGCTACAACCACTTTGCCCGCTTCAGAAATACGTACACGACGGCGACCACGGCAATGGTTACGCCGCTGAAAATATAATAGCTGTAAGCCCCAGGGAGTTCCGGCATGTGGTCGAAGTTCATGCCGTACCAGCTCGCCATCAGCGTCGGAATACCGAGCAAGCCGGCCCAACCGGCGAGGCGTTTGACGACTTCGCCCTGACCGACGGTGACCATGGCGAGGTTGACGCTCATCGCCGCGGAGAGCATTTCGCTCATCGTGTCGGAGGACTCTTTTACACGCACCGCGTGATCGAAGATATCGCGGAAATACGGCCGCACTTCTTCCTTGATCAACACCGGGTGGAAGCGCACCAACTGGTTGAGGATGTCCTGCATCGGCGCTACCGCGAGACGCAAATTGACCAGCTCGCGTTTCAGATCATAAAGACTCTTGATCGTGTCGCGTTTGTAGCCAGAGTCGAAAATATCCGATTCGAGTTCGGTCAGTTCTGACTGGAACTCGCGCACGATCGGAAGGAAGTTGTCGACGATAAAATCCATCACCGAGTACAACGCATAGCTCGGTCCCATTGCCAGCAATTCGGGTTCCTTCTCGCAACGGGAGCGCGCTGGCTGATACGAGAGCGAGGCGCCGTGGCGCACCGTCACCAGGTAACGCTGACCCAGAAAAATATGTGTCTCGCCGAATTTGATATTGCCGCTGACAAACTGCGCGGTGTGCAACACGACGAACAACGAATCGCCGTATACCTCGATCTTCGGCCGCTGGTGCGCGTGGTGCGCATCTTCGACCGCCAGATCATGCAGGCAAAATTCCTCCTGCAATTTGTCCAATAGCTCCGTGCTTGGCTCCTGCACGCCCACCCAGACAAACGTGTCAGGTGCAGCAAGGGCATCGCTGATCTGATCGACGCTGATGTCCGGCAGTCGCGTTCCGTTGGCGTGATAGGCGACGCAATTGACCACCATTGGTGGCGGTGGCGCTGTGTATTCGACTTTCATGTTCATGCGCGCCTCCGGTCCCATTCCGCGGTGGGGCATCATGCGCGTCTTGGGGCGGCGGATGCAACCCTCGCGAGGCGTGTCTGCACTGCATCGAAGAAATGCTGGGATCGCATCGGGACGGCGGCCACATGGGCAATCGAACAGTGCTGCGAGGGACTAGCGCGCGGGCGTGGCCGCGTTTGGCTTCGCCAAGGCCAGCCATACCATCAGGTGCCAAGGCAACAGTAGAGCGAGCCAATCGGCCTGCGATTGCAGATTAAGCTTCAGCACGACCGAAGCCAGCACCAGTAGTGCAATGCCCAACACAACCATCGCAATCACCCGTGCAGCGGTTGTGGTCCGGGCCTGTGGCCTGCGCAGGCGCCACAGTGGCCATGCCAACACCACAGTGAGCGGGCAAAACAGCCATAGATTGGCGTTTTGCCAGGCGATCTGGTGATCGGTACCCCACCACAGGCCGGCTAGAGCCAGTCCAACCAGTCCGAACGAGAAGCTGCAACCAGCGGCTAGCAGTGCGGCGCTCCAGCGCAGCGCGCGCTGTTCACTGCGCAGGCCCAACCCAACCAGCGCCGCCAGCATCGAACCGAAGGTCAGGAATCGCCAGAACCAATCCGGTTGCGCGGGTAGGCGATCGTTGCGTGTGCCGGCGAACAAGGTGCGCTCGGCGATTACCAACGAGCGTGTGGTGCCGGAAGCATCGAACACCTGTGTTTCGGCCACCAGATCGCGTAGTCGTAGAGGTAGAAAAGCTTCCTCCCAGAAGTTCACACGTCGATCTGCCGCGGGCCCGAGACCCAGATGGATACCCACGGCCAGCCAGGGGATGGGGCGCGCATAAGCCAATGACAGGGATCGGTAGCTTTCACCACGACCGCGACCGAGCGACTGCTTTTGCAGCGCGCCGTCGAGCACTTCATCGAGCGCATCGCGTACCTTGGTCGAGCAGTTATTGAGATAGTAGTCGTAACGGTAGTTTGCATTCTCCGGCAATGCACTGCGCTCCAGGCGTTCGGCCAGCGTCGCTTTCTGCTGCGCGTCCAGGTTCAATTCCTGCAACCAGACCGATCGATCGTCGGCGCGATAGCCGGCAATGTCGCGCAGTGGGTCGGTGGCGGCCAACATGTACTGCATACGGCCGCGTGCGAAATTGAGCATGAAGTTCTCCTGCTCGAAATCGAACCAACCGAAGTTGTACAGACGGCTATCGCCAGTGATCGTGTTTTCGATCAGGATCGCGTTATGACCGAAGCGTTCCCAATAGATCGCGCCAGGCGCGGCAGTCACCAGGGCGACGCGCAGGTGCGCGCCAGCGGACACCTCTGATTGCGCCATCATGCTGCCGAAGCAGAACAAACCGATGAGCGCTGCGGCGAGCCGCGACCAGCCTCGGCGCGCCAACACGCTCAGTTTTCCGTTGGTTGCCGCACCAGAAACTGGTGCACGCGGCGGGCGTCGGCTTTTGTCACCAGAAAATGGAAGCCTTCAATCTCGACTTCTTCACCGGGCTGGGGCAGGTGGCCGAGGGCATCGGTCACCATGCCGCCAATGGTGTCGTATTCCTCGTCGGAACACTTGCTGCCGAAGCGATCGTTGAATTTTCCAATCGGCGTGATTGCGTCGACCGCGAAGCGGCCTTCGGCAGCGGCACGGATGTGCTCGTCGGGATTGGCTTCGTCATCGTGCTCATCGTCAATTTCGCCGACGATCAATTCCAGTACGTCTTCGATGGTAACCAGTCCAGCCACGCCGCCATACTCGTCCACCACCACGGCCATGTGGTTGCGCCGGGTGC
Source organism: Lysobacterales bacterium (assembly GCA_031389245.1). Taxonomy (GTDB): domain Bacteria; phylum Pseudomonadota; class Gammaproteobacteria; order Xanthomonadales; family Ahniellaceae; genus 0-14-3-00-62-12. The sequence goes on from JANMSL010000237.1 coordinate 12,240, forward strand.
GAAATTCCTTGAGCAAAAGGTTTAGCCGCTTGCTCTCGGGAATCAGGCTGACCGGACGAATCAATTCGCGGATATTGCACGGCAGATTTGCATCGGCCAGGCAGCGCAACAGATCCTTGGCGAGCAGAATGCCGATGACTTCGTCGCGGTCTTCGCCGGTTACTGGAAAGCGCGAGTGGCCCGATTCGATCACAATCTCGATGATGATCTGGACATCTGCATCCACCGGCACAGTGACCATCTGTGCGCGCGGCACCATTACATCGCTGACCTGCTTGTCGGAAACGCCGATGGCGCCTTCGACCATGGCCAGCGTATCGGCGCTGATCAGCCCGTTGGCGTGTGCAGTGCGAAGTTCTTCCAGCAGTTCGACGCGGTTGCGCGCTTCGCCGGAAATCATGTGGCCCAGTCGATTGAGCCAGCTGCGCGGCGCGGGTGCGCCGGTACTGGGGGGATCGTCGTTCATTACATCGTTGGCATCGCCCCGTGCGGGGCAAGGGCGTCAGTGTAGCGAAAACTTATTGACGATCCATTTCAAATACTATTTTCTATTAAAAACAAGGAGATGTTTCTGGTTCTCGCGGTCCGCAGGCGCCGCTGGTCAGCGGTTTGAGGTATTTCGACGTAATTGCGCGACCCATAAAGCTTGGGGTCTGATCGCCGCAACCCACTGGGCCCGGCCGCGAGCTCACCTAAGCCTCGCGTTCGCAGTAGGGATCATCGATGCCGAACTTGGCCAGGATGCGCGTCTCCAGGGCTTCCATAGCCTTGGCCTCAGCATCTTGGACGTGGTCGTAGCTCAGAAGATGCAGCGTGCCGTGCACAACCATATGCGCAAAGTGGTCAGTGCGCTTCTTGTTCTGCTCGGCTGCTTCGCGCGTGATGACCGGAACGCAGATGATGAGATCGCCGAGTAGCGTAGAACGCACATGATGCCCAAGCTCGATCGGAAACGACAGCACGTTGGTGGCGTAGTCGCGGCCGCGATACTGCAGATTCATTGCGCGACCTTCGACCTCATCGACCAACACGATGCTGAGCTCACCGACGTGCCTGCGTGCGCAGCGCAGCGCCGTCTGCGCCCAGTCCTTGAAGCGCGCTGGGGTGGGTAGGCCCTTGCGCTCCATCTGGTAATTGATGTGGATCAGGAACGGCACGCGGCACTCAGCTTCGGGGAATGGTATGCACGATAACGCCGGGCAGCCGAGCCTGTACTTCGCGCGGTGCCCGGTCGTGAATAGTGACCCAGTGCGCCTGGTCGGCAGCACAAAGCAGGGGCAGATCCGAACGACTGTCGCTCCACGCACAGCGAAACGGAGGGTGCACGCCGCATTCGGCAAGTCGACGCAGCTTGGACGGGCCGTTTGCCTGGATGTTCGCAACGAAACCGCCAGCAAAACGGCGGATGGTGGAGCCGACAACGCGTGGCGCGCCGCGCAGTTGCAAACCCGCGACCAGGCGATCGGCCAGGGCCTGAAATGCGCCTGTGGCGATCACTGCTTCAAAGCCGGTATCCATGCTCGATTGCAGTGCAGCGATCGTCGGCTCGATGCGATGGGTGCGGTGCGATTGCAGGAAAGCGTCAATGGCCAGGTCGAGCGATCGCTCCGACAATCCCACCGTGGCGATCCACAAAAAGATCGACACGCCGATGCGTCGAGTGGCGCCGATTGCCATCAGCGAAAATCCCACCGGCGCAATCGCGGCGGCGAGCACACGTCGCCACCAATGGCAGCCAATCAGATAGCGGATCAGCTCCGCGCCGCTATCGCCGTGGACCAGCGTGCCGTCCATGTCAAACACATCGAGTAATGGCGCGGCTGAAATCACGTTTCGCGCACGCCCCTAGCGGGGATGTGCCTCTTCGTGTGCTTCATAAGCGCTGACGATGCGCTGCACCAGTGGGTGGCGCACCACGTCGCTGGCGGTGAAGAAGGTGAAATCGATGCCATCAACGGCGCGCAATACCTCGATGACCTGGCGCAGGCCAGAGGGCACATGCCTGGGCAGGTCCACCTGGGTGATATCTCCGGTGATCACCGCGATCGAGCCAAAACCGATGCGGGTCAGAAACATTTTCATCTGCTCGATGGTGGTGTTCTGGGCTTCATCAAGAATGACGAAGGCATCGTTGAGGGTGCGTCCGCGCATGTAGGCGAGCGGGGCGATTTCGATGACATTGCGTTCGATCAGTTTGCTGACGCGTTCCACGCCGAGCATCTCGTACAAGGCGTCGTAAAGCGGACGCAGATACGGGTCGACTTTTTGCGACAGATCACCGGGAAGAAACCCCAGCTTTTCTCCCGCTTCAACCGCTGGCCGGGCCAACAGAATGCGCTGCACACGGCCTTCCTCGAGCGCAAGTACCGCGCTCGCCACGGCGAGATAGGTTTTGCCGGTACCGGCCGGGCCGACGCCAAAACTGATGTCGTGACGTGCTATCGCGTGCAGATAGCGTTGTTGATTGTCGCCGCGGCCCTTGATGGTGCCGCGCTTGACGCGAATGGTGACTTCTTGCGGGGTAATTTCGCCAACGCCACGAGTGTTGGGTGATTCAGCGAATTCGACCCCGGCCTCGGCCAATGCCAGGTTGATCTGGTGTGGCGTCAGCGTTTCGGTCGAGGTGAGCTCATGCAGCGATTCAATCAGCTTGCGCGCACGAGTGGCGCTGCTGACGTCGCCATGCACACGGAAAATATTGCCACGGTTGGCGATTTCGACACCGAGGCGCAGTTCAATTTGGCGCAGGTGTTGATCGAACGCCCCGCACAGATTGCTCAATCGCTCGGCGTCATCGGGTTGCAGCGTGAAATCACGCGCGATGGGTTTTTTCTTCATAGGCGCGAAGCGTAGCGTGGAAGTAAGCGATGTGGGAGTGGGGGCTGGCGGTTGCAAGCGAGTGGCAGCGTCGTCCCGCGGTGACATGGCATGTGTGCCGGCATCGATCAAGCACTGACTGCAAGAGAGCGATTCACATTGCGCGCTAGATCGCGCCTGCATGCTCCGACTTGCGCGCCAGTTCGACCCGATTGCGTCCCTCGCGTTTCGCGCGATACAGCGCCCGGTCGACGCTGGCGATCCACTCATCGACGCTCGCCAGCAGTGAGCGATCCAGCATCGCAACGCCAATACTGCCGCTGATCGAGATATCGCCGTCCTGCCAGGGCACCGGTGTATCGCCAATCTGACGGCGCAAGCGGTCGGCAAAATCAAGGCTGCGCGCCTGATCAGTGGCCTCCATCACGATGATGAATTCTTCCCCGCCCCAGCGCCCGAGAATGGCGCTCTCGGGCAGCATGTCCTGCATGCGCTGGGCCGCCGCCCTGAGTACCGCATCGCCGCCCAGATGCCCATAGCGATCGTTGACCTGCTTGAAGTGGTCCAGATCGATCAGCAGCATGCAGCTGGTGGCTGACGTGGCGGCGCGTTGCCAGGTGAGCTCAAGCCGGCGCATCACCGCGTGGCGGTTGGCCAGGCCGGTCAGTGCATCGGTATTGGCCATGCGTTCCAATTGTTCAGTGCTGCCCAACAGCGCATAGTGCAGCTCCGAAAGCTGATCACGACTGGCCTTGAGCTCAGCGTTTTTCTGGCGCATGGTGTGAACGCGCAAAAACAGAAGAGTGAGCACTGCCACCAGCGCCAGCATGCCTGCAATCAGGGCCAGGCCAAGATACCGCTGGCGCAGGATGCGCAGATCCTTGATCTGACTGTCGCGCGCGAGCAGGTTGCGCTCCATATCGGCGCGCTCTTTTTCCAGGCTGGCCTCGAGTACCGCGATGCGCCGCCCCGCCATATCCATGGCCAGCACTTTGTCCAGTTGCTGGTGTGCCTTGCGTGTGGCATAGGCGTTGGCGGCGTCGCCGAGCCCGAGTTCCAGATCGGCGACCACATCCAATGCCGCGCGTTCCAGTATGCGATCACCGATTTGGCGCGTACCTTCCAGCGTAATGCGGGCTTCGGCGAGTGCTTCAAGCGTCGGCTCCTTGGCCGCCCACACGCGAACCCGGGTCAGACGTAACAGCACTTGGTCGCGAATCGCCACGTTGTCAAACTCGAGAAAGGCCCGGTCGGCCCAGCGTCTGGCTTCGTTCCAATTGCCGCGCGCGAGTTCAAGGTCCGCCATGCGACTAAACGCATTCAACTTGTTCGGCGAGTTGCCGGAGACTGCCGCCATCGCGGTCGCTTTTTCGATGAAGTCCTCGGCCTCGTCGAAACGTTCGAGCTTGGTCAGGGAAATTCCAACCTCGGCGTTCAGGATGATTGCCTCGCGCCGGTTGCGTTCCTGGATGTGGGTCAGTGCCTCACGCAAATACTCGCTGCCTTGCTCCTCATCGTCGAGATTTCGGTACAGGATGCCGAGCAAGCGCAGGCTGCGCGCCATCTCCGGACGGTCATTAGTCGTGCGCGCAATCTGCAATGCCTCTTTATGCACCATGGCAGCATCCGAAAAGCGACCCGTGCGTCCATGCAACATGCCGATGGAATTGAGTTCATGCGCCAACCTGGGTCGTCCAGGGATATCGCGATTGAGCTTCTCGGCGACCTGGAATTGCTTGAGTGCGTCATCGAACTGCCCAAGTTTGCGGAATAGCACACCGCGATCATGCGCCAACTGGGCGCGCCATACCGGATTGCCGCTGGTTGCTGCCAGCTCCTGCATTCTGGTCAACGCCATCTTGGCCTTTTCCGGACGTCCACGATTGACGTTGACTACGTTGATCAGCGTCTGCACGGCGAACTCGAGATCCGGCACTTTCAAGGTGCTTGCAGACGCTTCGAGCTCCTCGAGCAAGGCGAATGCCGCAGCTTCGTGCTCAAGTTCATTTTCGAACTCGGCCAGCGCGAGCGTCGCCCAGGTGCGACTGATCGGGTCGCTGGCGGCTTCCCTGAGGGCAGCAGCGCGATCGCGCAGGACTTCGGGCTTTTCGTCGTAGCTCTGGCGAAGCTGCCGCACCTTGGGCGGCTGGGAAATGTCGCCCGGCCCGCTTCCAGCAGGTTGCACGAGGGCGGCAACCATCGCGCTGAAAGCCAGCAAAAAAAATGCGAGGGGGACTCGTCTGGCGTGCATCGCCCAATAGTATGCCAATCGCGGAACCGATGCCCGCGAGAATACATCTCGTTACAATCGCCACGACCAAAACTGGCATCGAATCGATTGCTGGTCAGATTCGAAATTGCGCAGGCGCATACTGCCTGCGCGTGTTGTTGACCTAGGCGCGGGCGGGCACCAACATCATGCCGCGGATTTGCGCCGAGAAGCGTTCGAGTGCGCGAATCCGAGAGGCGTCGGCTTGGTGGCACCACTCCTGCAGCGCGTGCAGGCGGGCTTCGGAATTGAGCGCAGTACGTGCGATGACGGCTTGCAAGCGGTCGCGGAATTCGCAAACCGTGGCCAACGACGGCCGGTGCGCTACCCACTCGTCGAGGCGCTTGCGCATATCGTCATTGAGCCAGCGACCATTGTTTGCAAGTGCATTGCGCAAACGGCGCGACAGGCGCTCACGGGTGGCGCCAGCCTGGGCCATTTCCTCGCGCAGCACCGGCACGATCACTTCGCGGAAGTAGCGCTTGCTCACGTCAAAGCGCGCGACCACGACCGCCTTGAGGGTGTCGGTGTCGGGCAGCATAATGTTAGGGCGCTGAGCCAGTGACGGGGCGACGCGCAGAACCTTGGCCAGTCCCAGTTTTTCAAATATGCGGATCGCCACCCAGCCGATGTCGACCTCATATTTGCGCAGCGCGAATTTGGCACTGCTGGGAAAGGCATGATGATTGTTGTGCAACTCTTCGCCGCCGATCACCAGGCCCCACGGCGTGAGATTGGTCGAGCAGTCGTCGGTTTCGAAATTGCGATAACCCCACCAGTGGCCCAATCCGTTGACCACGCCTGCGGCCATGATGGGAATCCACAGCATCTGCACCGCCCAGATGGCGACGCCAACAAAGCCGAATAGGGCGAAATTGATAAAGAACATCAAGCTCGGGCCCCATGCGTTGTGCGCGGCGTAGAGCTTGCGCTCGATCCAGTCATCGCTCAGCCCGACGCTGTACTGCATGACCATTTCCCGATCCTTGCGCGCCTGCTGGTAAAGCACCACGCCGTGAATCACCACGTTCCAGATACCATGTGCAACCGGGCTATGCGGATCTTCTTCGGTCTCGACTTTGGCGTGATGCTTGCGGTGAATCGCAGCCCACTCGCGGGTGATCATGGCTGTCGTGAGCCAGGCCCAGAAGCGAAAAAAATGCGCCAACAACGGATGGAAATCCACTGCGCGATGCGCGGCCGATCGATGCAGAAACAGCGTGACCGAGAAGATGGTCAGCTGGGTCACCACCAGGAAGTAAGTCAGCACCAGCCAGGTTGGCGATTGCGTCCAACCGTGGGCGAGAAAATCCAGAAGACTCATGCGCTGCTCCGAAGGAATCCACTCATTATCCGGGTTGTCGATGAACAGCGTCCACTGTACGCACAGGTACGGAAGTCGACCGGAGACTAAACCCACGCGCCCATTTGCGCATCAGATGTCGCATGATGCTCGCCATGACTTCCTTTGAACCGCACGATCCGCCAGCGCCTGTCCTGGTCGAGGCGGGCACCGATTTTGCCTTGGTCCGACAAGCGGCGGCGGGGGATGTGGCAGCGTTTGAGCGCATTTATCGGGCGCATTCACGGCGTGTGTACGCCACCATCCTGCGCTTGATGGGTGGTGATCGCGGCCGCGCTGAGGACCTCACCCAGGAAGCCTTCGTGCGCGTTTGGCAGAAGTTGTCCGAGTTCCGCTTCGAAAGCGCTTTTGGCACGTGGCTGCATCGACTCGCAGTCAATGTGGCCCTGATGGCATTGCGTGCCGACCGAGCTCAGCCACGGACCAGCGACGATATCGAAGATGAAGGCTTGTTCATCGCCGACGCTCGACCGTCGGCGCCGGACGCGCGAATCGATCTGGAGGCACTGATTCCGCGGCTGCCGCCGCGTGCTCGCGCCGTCCTGCTGTTACATGACATCGAAGGTTGGCAGCACGATGAGATCGGCCGCGAACTGGGCATGGCGGTCGGCACATCCAAGGCACAACTGCATCGTGCACGTGGATTGCTGCGTAGCTGGATGGGAGCGTCATTGTGAGCACTAAGGTGATCGGCACGAAAGTCTTGAGCAACATCGGTATCGGCAACACAGTCAAAAGCGACACGGTTATCAGCAGAACAGTCTTGAGGACATGGTCATGAGCGAACTCGAATATCGTCGCGCACTCAAAGCGTTGCCACGCGAGATCGACCCGGAGCGGGACCTGTGGTCCGGCATCGCTGCGCGCATCGATCGGCCGGCGGCAGCGGTGCGCAGGCGGCCGCGTTGGATCAGTTTCGCCATTGCCGCCGGACTGACCTGTGCTGGTCTGGCTCTTGGCTGGCGCCTGGCGTCACGGCCGGACGACTCTGCGCAACCGCTGGCCGTGCGTTCTGCCGCGGCCCCGCCCTGGGTATTGCGCGAGGCCGGCTTGCTCAAGGCCGACTTGAATGCGGTGCTGACCGCCGGTGGCGGTCCCGAGAGATACGAAATAGCGCGAACGCCGAACCGGGTGCTGAGCGCTTCGCTCAGGGAACTGGACAGTGCAGAAAGCGAACTCGATCAAGCTTTGCGGCAAAGTCCGGACAGCACGTTTCTGCTCGATCGCATGCGCCGCGTGCAACAAAAGAAGGCTCGTCTGACTTTGCGGGCGCTGGCCGCCTGATCAATGCAACATTATCGAAACCGAAATATTCAGGAATCAGCATGAACCAACGTCTTCTTTTTAGCGGTGTCCTCATTGCCCTGGTGCAGGGGGCTGCGTTTGCGGCCGAACCGATCAAGGCGGTAGCCAAACCGATCGACCCGCGCGGCACCGTGGAAATCAGCAATATTCGCGGCCGGATCAAGGTGAGCGCATGGGCACGCAGCATGGTGGCGGTGACCGGAACGCTTGGCGCGGATACGCGGTTGATCTTTGAAGGCGCAGGCAATCGGATAGTGGTTCGTGCCGAACGCATCAGCAAGGGAAACACCGGCTGGCTGAATTGGGGCGGTTCCGGCCCCAACGAAGACACGCTTCTGCAAGTGCACGTGCCACTGGGTGCTTCACTGGAACTGGAGGCTGTCAGCGCCGATATCGACGTGCTGGGTATCAAGTCCAGCGATCGGCTGCAGGTGGAAACGGTGAGCGGCGATGTAAATCTGCAAGCCAGCACCGACAATTTGGATATTTCCAGCGTCAGCGGCGATGTGCTTTTTGCTGGACGCGCAGAACGCGCGGAAGCCGAGTCGGTGAGCGGTGACTTGCACCTGCGCGGGATCGATGGCGAACTTTCCGTCGATACCGTATCCGGTGAGGCCAATGTTGCGGATAGCCGACTGCGCCAGATCGATAGCGGTTCGGTTTCCGGCGATCTGGACTTCGACGTCGAACTGGTCGGCAATGCCAATGTCGATGTCGAAACGATGAGCGGCGAGATCACATTGAGTCTGCCGGCAAGTCTCAGCGCCACGATTGGTGCCGAGACGTTCAGTGGCTCGCTGCACGCTGATTTCCCGGTGCAGATTATCGACGAGGCCGGCCCGGGCTCATCAATGCACGGCAAACTCGGCGCTGGCGATGCACGCATCGAGTTGGAGTCTTTCAGCGGTGATATCCGGGTGCGCAAACACTGAGCAGATTGAGGCGAATTCCCGCTTTTGCATCCCCAGCGAGTTGCACGCCACGGGCAATCTGATGCAGTCGGTGGGGTCGGCGCTGGTTCCGGGTCGCCGGATTACGCCGGCCCGAATAGCGACCCCGCGTTACTTGTTGTTGAACCGGCACCGCTTGCACACGCGCAAGCCGGTTTTGCGTGACCGCCCGATCGCGGCCATGACCATCGGATCACGCCGAGTTGACGAGGTTCTGCGATGATGCGGGTTGGTGAACGGTGGCGCGAAGCGATTCGCCGCCATCACGCCCCGCCGATCGATGCGCGCACAGACTGTTGATTCCATGCCGCGCCGGTCGCGATTGCCGACAATCGATCAGGAATGCGACCGGATGAGTTTTGCACTGCGCCACATGCTGCCCCTGATGGGAGCCATCGCGATGCTGTCGGCCTGCGCCGACAAAAAAAATTCGGCCGCGGCCAAGTCGCCGCCGGTCACTGTCACCACAGTCGCCGCTGCATTGAAGCCGTGGAGCGACAGCATCGAAGCATTGGGCACGGCCCAAGCGAATGAGTCGGTAATGGTTACCGCTAAAGTGACTGAGACTGTAGTGCGGGTAAAATTCGAGGATGGCGATCTGGTCGAAGCCGGCCAGGTGCTGGTTGAACTCTCTGGTCGGGCCGAGTTGGCAGGTCTGGAGGAAGCCGCTGCCGCCTATCGCGAAGCCGAGCAACAATTCCGGCGTCAACAGCAATTGACCGAACAAAAGCTGGTTCCGGCCAGTCAGCTGGACACACAGCGCGCCACGGTGGAAGCGGCCAGGGCGCGACTGGATGCAACGCGCGCGCGGCTTTCGGACCGGGTAATCACTGCGCCGTTTGCCGGCGTGCTGGGATTTCGACGCGTCAGTCCGGGCACCTTGGTCACGCCTGGAACCACGATTGCCAGTCTCGACGACACCAGCGTGATCAAGCTGGAATTCTCCGTGCCGGAGCTCTACTTGGCATCACTGGCGCCTGGGCAAAAGATCACCGCGCTCAGCGCTGCATATCCGGGCACCGAATTTTCCGGTGTGCTGCGCACCATCGATTCGCGCGTCGATCCGGTGACGCGCGCAGTTGGGGTTCGCGCCGAAATTCCCAATCCTGATCGCGCCCTGCGCGCAGGCATGTTGCTGACCGTACGCATTTTTCAACCGCAGCGCCAGGCCATCGTGATTCCAGAGATCGCCATCGTGCAGATCGCACGCGAGGCCTATGTGTTCCGCGTCGACGCGAAAAGCACGGTGGAGCGCGTGTCAGTGCGGCTGGGGCAGCGACGTTCGGGTGAGGTCGAGGTGCTGGCCGGGTTGAGCGTCGGCGAACGGATCGTGGTGGATGGCACCGGCAAGCTGCGTCCGGGTGCACTCATCAAGGATGTTGCGCCGCCGGATGCAGCGACGCCGAATGCTGCAGCCGAATCCAGCACGACCAACTGACCGACACTGCGGGGAGAGCGATGATGAATCTGTCGGAGATCTCGATCAAACGCCCGGTGTTCGCCACGGTGATGAGCCTGCTGCTGGTAGTGCTCGGGGTGATCGCGTTTACCCGGCTCACGCTGCGTGAACTGCCCAAGATCGACCCACCGGTAGTTTCGGTCAGCGTCAGTTACCCGGGCGCATCGGCCGGTGTCGTCGAAACCCGAGTCACTCAGCTGCTGGAAGATGCAGTCAGTGGCATCGAAGGAATCGAGCTGATTGACTCGCGCAGCCGCAATGGCGAGGGCAGTGTCAATCTCGAGTTTTCGTTGAGCCGCGATATCGAAGCGGCCGCGAATGACGTCCGCGACGCGGTCAGCCGTATTCTTGATCGGCTGCCGTTGGAAGCCGATGCGCCACGCGTTGAGAAAGTCGAGAGCGACGCCGAAGTCATTATCTGGTTGAACATGAATTCGACGGAGCTGGACACTTTGCAGCTGAGCGATTTCGCCGAGCGCTACGTGGTCGATCGGCTGTCCAGCATCGATGGCGTCGCCCAGGTCCGCATCGGCGGGCAACAGCGCTATTCAATGCGCATCTGGCTGGACCGCGAGGCCCTCGCTGCGCGCAACCTGACCGTCAACGATGTTGAATCGGCTTTGCGTCGCGAAAACATCGAGCTGCCCGCTGGCAGTATCGAATCGCAGACGCGCGACTTCACCTTGCGCGTTGCGCGCGGCTATCAAGACGCTGATGACTTCGCAAAGATCACACTGAAGAAGGGCACGGATGGTTACCTGGTGCGGCTGGGCGATGTCGCCAAAGTCGAGCGCGGTTCGTCGGAGCGGCGCGCTTACTTTCGAGGCAACGGTCAGCCCAATGTCGGGCTCGGCATTATCAAGACCTCGACCGCCAATAGCCTGGACGTGGCCAAGGCAGTAAAAGCAGAACTGCCGGTGATTCAGGAGTCATTGCCGGGAGGCACACGCATTTTTGTTGCTTTCGATTCAACCACTTTTATCGACGTTGCGGTGGAGCGCGTCTACATGACGCTGATTGAGTCGGTGGTGCTGGTACTGGTGGTCATCTACCTGTTCCTGGGCAGCCTGCGCGCCGCGTTGATTCCGGCGGTAACCGTTCCGGTCTGCCTGATCACTGCCTTTATTGCGTTGTGGGCGTTCGGCTTCACCATCAATCTGCTCACTCTGTTGGCACTGGTGCTGTGCATTGGGCTGGTGGTTGACGACGCCATCGTGGTCCTCGAAAACGTGCAACGGCGCGCCGATCTTGGCGAACCGCCGCTGGTCGCAGCGCGTCGCGGTACGGCGCAGGTCACCTTTGCCGTGATTGCGACCACGGCGGTGTTGGCTTCGGTATTTCTGCCGGTGGGGTTGATGGAGGGCAATACCGGGCGCTTGTTCCGCGAGCTGTCAGTGGCACTGGCTGGAGCAGTGATCATCTCTGCCTTTGTTGCGCTGACGCTGACGCCGATGATGTGTTCCAAACTGATCCGGGCGCACACGCAGCCGAAGGGGTTCAACGCCTGGGTGCAATCGCACCTGCTCGCATTGGGCAGCGGCTATCGTCGCCAAGTGACGCGGATAGTGGCGCAATCAAGAAAGACCATGATTGCCGCCATCGCTGTCGTGTTGGTGGTGTGCGTTGGCCTGATCCTGTTATTGCAAAGCGTGCTGCCCAAAGAGCTGGCTCCACCGGAAGACCGTGGTGCTTTCTTCGTCTCTGTGGTCGGTCCTGAAGGCGCGGGCTACGACTACACCGTCGAACAGATCCAGCAGGTCGAGCAGATACTGCTCAAGTATGTCGGTGACGGTCAGCCTATCGACCGCGTCAACACGCGGGTACCGGGCGGCTTCGGGCCGGGTGGAGAAATGCACACGGGCCAGGTGATTGCCCTGCTCAAATCGTGGACCGAGCGCAGCGTCAGCACTGCCGAAGTGGTGGACCGGGTGCGTGCTGATCTTGCCGCACTGCCGGGCGTTCGCGCGATGCCGCAGATCCGCTCCGGACTGGTGCGTAGCAGTGGCGGTCAGCCCGTGCAGATTGTGTTGGGCGGACCCAACTACGAAGAGCTGGCGCAGTGGCGCGATCGCATGCTGCAACGCATGGAGAAGAATCCGGGATTGTTCGCCACCGACTCGGACTACAAGGAAACGCGCCCGCAGTTACGCGTGGAAATAGACCATAGCCGCGCCGCCGATCTTGGCGTCTCGGTGGACGAAGTTGGGCGCACGCTGGAAACCATGATGGGTGCGCGTCGGGTCACCACTTATGTCGAAGATGGTGAAGAGTACGACGTGATCCTGCAGGCGCAGCGCGACAATCGGGCGTCGCCTTCAGACATCAACAATTTGTATGTGCGCTCTGCCAGCAGCGGCACGCTGGTGCCGTTGACCAGCCTGGTGACGCTGACCGAGTTGGCCGAGCCCGGACAGTTCAATCGCTTCAATCGATTTCGCGCCATCACTTTGTCGGCGGGGCTGGCCCCGGGCTACACGCTTGGGCAGGCGCTTGATTGGGTGCGCGACGTGGCCAAGGAAGAGCTGCCAGAGCGTGCGCAGATTGACTACAAGGGCGACTCGCGTGAGTACCGCAGCGCGGGCAGCGCGATCGTGTTTACGTTTGCCATGGCGCTGCTGATCGTATTCCTGGTGCTGGCCGCGCAATTCGAAAGCTTCCTGCATCCGGTGGTCATCATGCTGACTGTGCCGCTGGCGGTTGCCGGGGCTTTCATCGGACTGTTCCTGTCTGGCGGCTCGGTCAATCTGTTCAGTCAGATCGGCATCGTCATGCTGGTCGGGCTCGCTGCCAAGAACGGGATTCTTATCGTCGAATTTGCCAATCAATTGCGCGATGCAGGTATGACGATTACGCAAGCCATAGTCGAATCTGCTGCGGTGCGCATGCGGCCGATCCTGATGACTTCGATCGCCACCATCATGGGTGCGGTGCCATTGGTGTTGGCCGGTGGCCCAGGTTCGGCGAGTCGCGCAACGATCGGCATCGTAGTGATTTCCGGCGTGGCTTTCTCCACTGTACTTTCGCTGCTTGTGGTGCCGGCCTTCTACGCGCTGATCGCGCCGTACACGCGTTCACCGGAAGCACTGTCGCGTAAGCTCGAGCAGCTCGAACGCGATACGCCGGCGGCTGGCGGGCATGCTTGAGATTGGCGTTGCCTGCGGCTCGCAACCGAGCAGCAGTTGACGGGAAAACATTTGATGGGGAAACCCGCAGACGCAGGAGAGACGGTTCGTGATCACCGTGCACCACTTGGACAACTCGCGCTCACAGCGTGTGCTCTGGCTGCTGGAAGAGCTCGGCCTCGACTATCAGATCAAACAGTACAAGCGCGATCCCAAGACCATGCTCGCGCCGGCATCGTTGCGCGACGTACACCCACTGGGGAAATCGCCAGTGCTGGTGGATGACGCAGGCAGTGTTGCGGAGTCAGGCGCAATCATCGAATACGTGCTGCAACGTTACGATACAGCGGGTTTGCTGGCTGCGCCGATGGGCACAGCTGAGCGCCGTCAATTCACTTACTGGTTGCACTACGCCGAAGGCTCGGCCATGCCGCCGCTGCTGATGAGCCTGGTGTTTTCGCGATTGCGTCAGGCGCCGATGCCATTTTTCGCCCGGCCCATTGCCCGCGCAATCGCCGACAAGGCCATGGCCAATTTTATCGGCCCGCAGCTCAAGACGCATTTTGATTTCATCGAATCAGAGTTGGAAAAGCAGCCCTGGTTTGCGGGTGACAAATTCAGTGCCGCGGATATTCAGATGAGCTTCCCGATCGAAGCTGCCGCTGCGCGTGGCGTACTCGGCTCGCGGCCACACTCGATCGCCTGGCTGGAAATCATTCGTCAGCGACCCGCGTACTTGCGCGCGGTCGAACGCGGTGGGCGATTTGAGCTGTTGCGATAGCCGCGGTTTTCGCTGCATTCGACTGACGCGATCCGCTACGCCACGCAATCTGCTACTGCAGCAAGCTTAGAGATCCTGCTTGTAACGCACGTAGGGTGTGCGAGTGGAGGTGCGATCGATACTGGCCGCCTGCGGATCGGGCAACAGCGGCTCGTCGCCTTTGGTGACCAGATTGCGTGCACCCAACGTCAACTCGCCGCGCCACGGCGTGCGCCATGACACACCCAGATCCAGACCGCCCCAGAGTGCACCCGTGCCGGGCAGCGAGGGCGCACGTGCGCGTTGCATGTGCCCACTGACATTGCCGCTGAACGGACCGTAGATCATGCCCAGTCCCGCCTGCGCTTCATTGATGCTCAGACCCGGCAAGGCATAACCACCTTGTACGCGAAGTTGATTGAGGGCGGCATTGAACTGCAGCGCGCTCGCCGGCGTGAGGCGCCACTGCGCACCCATCGCCACACCTTGGGCTTGCACATCAATCAGGTTGATCGGCGTGGGCAGTGCATTGGCGCGTGCCAATTCTGGCAGGCGCAGGTTGGGATGCGCACTCCTCATGTCGAGCTTGTTCATCAGCAGGCTGAGTCCGTAACTCAACGTCACGTCCCAGTTCTGGCCGGAGAAGTTGACCCCGGTTTGCGCCGATGCAATCTGGCCGGGCAGCTCGAACTGCAGCGTGCCCCGCATCAGACATTCCTGTCCCAGCGAGCCAATCCGCAACAGCCCCGAGGCCTCAGCACACCACGGCACACTGGTTGCACCGCGTTGGTTGGCTTGCCCACTGAGCAACGAAGAGAACAGACTCAGGCTGCCATCGGGCTGGAATACCAGCGTGGCGCCCAAGTTTTCATCCGAAAGATGGCTTTCCAGCCCATACCCGCTCAACGGCCGGTAGCCGCCCGAACGCGCCGACCACAGGGTATTGCCGCTGGCGCCGGCTGGCGCAACTGCCAAAGACTGGGCGCCGCTGGGCACAGTCATTCCGTCTGCCAATGCGCACATGGGCGCAAGCAGAAGGGCTAGCAAACAGATACGTGAATTAAGAGGCAGCATATTCATGGTTCTCGCCTCGCTGAGACATCGAAACACGGTTAAAGTTCCGTTGCCTTGTCGCTGGTCTCTGATGTGACACTGAGTCTACAAGAGTTTTGTAACTTACGGAATACTCTGGATTCTGTGTCCCAAGTCTCAAGCCGGACCGACGGTCCCCAGGTGACGACGAACGGTGCATGTGGCCGGACGCAGTTGTTTGCAATTTTTACTGCGCCAACGAGCTTCCGGGCGCGGTCGCGTCGCCGCGCAGCGCCTGCTCCAGATCCACTGCGTCAAACGTATAACGCTGATTGCAAAACTCGCAATGCACTTCGACCAGTCCTTCCGGTCCAATCGCCGCGAATGCCTCTTCGCGACCGAGCGCGCTCAACATGTTGGCCACGCGTTCGTTGGAGCAGCTGCACGCGAAGCGCAGCGGCAGCGGCTCGAACAAACGCAAGTCGTCTTCAGAAAAAAGCCGCCGCAATACAGTTTCTGCATCCAGCGAATACAGCTCCTCGGCAGTGATGGTCGCAGCCAAGGTGCACGCGTGCTCAAAAGTCAGCGCGTCGTGTTCCGAGCGTAGTCCGCCCTCTGCGGGAATTTGCTGTAGCAACAGACCAGCGGCCTGGTCATCGTGCGAGAACAGATGAATGACTGTCGGTAATTGTTCCGAAGCCAAAAAATAATTTTCCAGGCACTGCCCCAGGCTGCCGCCTTCGAGTGGCACCAGGCCCTGATAGCGATGAGCGGACTGGGATTGTCCCGATTGAGGAGGGCCGGCATGATCGCGTTCAATGGTGATGGCCAGTATCGCGTGCTGCAACGCATCGGCGGCGAACGGTGCGCGTTCATCCGCGGTCCAGCGTGCCAAGCCGCGCAGGCTGCCCGAACTCGTACATTCGACAAAGCCGAGCGAGAGTACTTCGCCACCGCGCAGCTGCACTGAAACTTTGCCGGTCATGATCGAGCCGTCCATGCCGATGTCTCCGGCCAGTAACGCGCTCGCCGCAGCCATCTGCCCCAGCGCGCTGGCGATCGGCGACGGGTAGTTGTCGCGTTCTCTGATCTGGCGCCAGGCATCGCCAAGCCGCACAATCACACCACGCACATTGGCGCCTTCGAACATGAAGCGTCGGACGCAGTCGTTTTCGGTTTCGTTTTTCACTTCTGTCACGATGAGTTCCACAATTCTGGTGCACACAAGTATGCAACGAAATTCATTGAAAGCGTGCTCCGGATTCGTGCCATGAGCGCTGCGCGCAAGCCTCGCGGCTTATCCTGGCGGTCACCACTGCGTTGGCTGTGGAAGGCCGCGTTGTTGTTCGTGTTGGCCAGTGTGGTTCTGGTCGGCGCGCTGCGCTTTGTCAACCCGCCGCGATCGGCGTTCATGCTGGCCCGGTCGATCGAGGCAAGACGCGCTGACGATCATGGCTTCCGACTGAAACAGAGTTGGCAACCGATTGAGAACATGTCCAGGTTCCTGCCGCTGGCAGTGATTGCTGCCGAGGACCAGCGCTTTCCCGAACATCACGGCTTCGACGTGGTCGAAATCCGCAAAGCCATGCACACCAAATCCGGCAAGCCGGCACGTGGCGCCAGCACCATCTCGCAGCAGGTCGCCAAGAATCTGTTTTTGTGGTCCGGGCGCAGCTACGTGCGCAAGGGACTGGAAGTCTGGTTTACCGGTCTGATCGAACTGATGTGGCCGAAGCGGCGCATTCTTGAGGTGTATCTGAACATCGCTGAATTTGGTGACGGCGTCTACGGCGCCGAAGCCGCTGCGCGCCAGTATTTCGGCGTCGGCGCAGCACGCATCAGCGTCGCGCAAGCCGCGCGCATGGCCGCGGTGATGCCCAACCCGAAACGCTTTCTCGTCGCCAAACCCAGCGCCTACGTACTCAAACGCCAACGCTGGATTGAACGCCAGATGCGACAGCTGGGTGGGGCTGCGCTCACCGATCAAATATTGGAAAAGTGACTGTGGGAGCGGGTTAAGCCGCGATGCTGTTGCACCGAACTTATGGGGGCCAGAACATCGCGGCTTACGCCGCGCCCACCCCATCGTTCCGGCACCTCCCATC
>JANMSL010000307.1:0-3338 GCA_031389245.1 Lysobacterales bacterium
GCTTGATGACGCGGACTACGCGCTGCAGGATGCAGTCGTTCAAGGTCACGCAGGTGCTTCCTGGACTGAAGGGCAGTTGCGCAACGCAAACATAAATCTCACTTCGGCGCAGGGCCGCCTGCTGGTGCGCGAGCGTGCCGACTTGGTGCTTGGTTACTCCAATCTGGTAGTGAGCGCTCAGTTTGATGGCACCAGTGGAACCGCCACTGTCAGCACCGGGTTGTTGCCCGATGGCCAAGCGGATGCACGCTTCCAATTGCAGCGCGATGCTTCAGGTGCGTTGAGCTACGACGGCAACGTCACTGTGTTGATCCGACAGCTGGATGCGATTGAAGCCCTCACCAACGAGATCGTCAACCCCAGTGGTCAGATCAATGGACAGTTTCGACTGCAACAGGATGCAGCTGGGTTTCGCATTGGCGGTGCGCTTGCGCTCAGCCAATTCAAGGCCGAAGCACCCAGTCTGGGCCTCACACTGACCAATGGTTCGATGGCGTTGGCAGGCGTGCCGGAGGGCCTGATCTTGCGCGGCGCAGTTCAGTCCGGTGACGGCATTCTGACCCTCGACGGGCGATGGAATCGCGCCGCCGCTGCGGCTCAGCGCAAGCTGACGCTGACCATTGCGGGCGAAAACGTGCTGATCTCGAACACACCCGAACTCAGCCTCACCACCACGCCTAAGTTGCTGTTGGAGCGTGACAACAACGGTTGGAATCTGACCGGCACGCTTGATATCCCGCGGGCGCGAATCCAGGCTGACCAACTCGAAACCAGCACCAGGCAGAGTACCGATGTCGTCGTGATCGACGATCCCCCAAACACCGTGCCAGCCGAGAAATGGCGCGCACGCGTCAACGTGCGCATGGGTGATGACGTGAGACTCAAGGGTTTTGGTTTTGACGGCAAGCTGCGCGGCCAACTTGAGGTGCGGCAGTCCAACGGGCGCTCGGCCACTGGCACCGGACAACTGGGCGTAACTGGCCTGTACAACGCCTACGGACAAAAGCTCAACGTAGCGCGTGGCGAACTTCTTTTTGCCGGCACCCGTCTGGACGAACCGGCGGTGAGTGTGCGCGCCGAACGCAAGGTAGGTGACAGCACCGCTGGCATCGAAATCACCGGCACCGCGCGTCGTTTGATTTCGCGTGTTTACGCGCGACCGGCACGTAGCGAATCCGAAGCACTGTCGCTGCTCGTCACCGGCCGATCGCTACGTGATGTGCGTGGCGGCGATGCCAATCGCCTCTCCGGCGCAGCGTTGGCATTGGGCACGATTGGTGGCGACATGCTGGCCAAAAATCTGGGGCTGGACGAACTTGGCGTCTCATCGAATTCCGGCTTGCAAGGCGAGGCCTTCACCATCGGAAAGTTCTTGTCACCACGTCTGTACGTCGGCTATGGCATTGGCCTGCTGACCCGCGGCGAAGTGTTCACCGTGCGCTATCTGATCAACGCACACGTCGATGTCGAGGCCAACATTGGTGAACGTCAGCGCGCCTCGGTGAACTACCGCATCGAGCGTTGATTCTGCGGGCATGCGGTGGCGTTGGCTTACTCGCAGACACGATACGGAGAATGTTCCAGCAACATCGCGCCGTATTGTTGCTGTTGCGCCGCATCGTGCAACAGGTACTTGGCAACTGCAGAGCGGAATTCTGGATCGCGCAGATAGTGGCGCGACAGCGTGCGCGTTGGCAGGAAGCCACGCGCAATTTTGTGTTCGCCCTGGGCGCCCGGCTCGAAGCGCTGCAGACCTTGCTCGATGCAGTGTTCAATGCCCTGGTAGTAACAGCACTCGAAGTGCAGACCCGGTACATCTTCACTGCATCCCCAGTAGCGGCCATACAGTGTGTCGTGGCTCTGCAGACAAAACGCGGCGCCGATGCGTTCGCCATCACGGCTGGCGATCACCGCCAGAAGTGCCTGCGGCATCGTCGTGCGCAACCGTTCAAAGAATTCACGCGTCAGTGCCGGGACATTGCCCTTGAACTGAAAAGTGTATGCATAAAAGCGATAAATGTCGTCCATGACTGCGGGATCGATCTGGTCGCCACGCAGCCGCTCGAGGCGCCACTGTGGCCCTGCAACGCGGGCGCGCTCCTGGCGGATGTTCTTGCGTTTTTTGGCGGTCAGCGCCGCCAGAAACGCGTCAAAATCAGCGTATCCGCGATTGCTCCAATGGTATTGCCAATCGGAGCGTGGCAGCCAGCCAGACCGATCCAATTCGACCAGATTGGCATCATCAGCATGCATAAAATTGATATGCGCGCTCGACCATCGCTCGTGTTGACAGCGGTCGGTCAGCACCGCAATCAGACGATTCTGGATGGCGCCGCGATCGTCGCCCGCGGCCGCGAGCAGGCGCGGGCCAGTCACCGGCGAATAGGGCACTGCGCACAGCAGCTTGGGGTAGTAATGCCCGCCCGCACGCTGCCAGGCTTCAGCCCAGTTCCAGTCAAACACAAACTCGCCATGCGAGTTCATCTTCACATAGCATGGCGCCGCACCCACAAGACTTTTTTCATGCCACAGCAACAGATGCTGCGCACGCCAGCCCAGATCAGCACGCAGACTTCCGCTGTCCTCGATCGCGTGCAAAAACTCGTGCTGGACGAAGGGGTGTGCATCCGGCACCAGCGCGTTCCAGTCCGCCGCCGACACGCTTCCGATCCGATCCAGCCATTCAATGCGCTCCAGCATGCTTTTCCTGTCGTCGGCAACGCGTCTGGCGGTGGCGCTGTGCACGCGACTGCGCTGATCCGCACGCTGCATTCACCACTATCGTCGAATAATGGCAGTGTTGCCATCAGCCTGCATGCTGTGCAGACTGCGACCTTTGCCGCCGCGCTGCCGAACCATAAGGGAACCTCTGAACAAATTCGGAGCCTGGATAGCCCCCTGAGTCAGGGGGCGAAAAACCGCAGGTTTTTCCGGGTGTGGCAAACGACAAGCTGTGCAGCGAAGACGAAGTGGTGACTTATTCAGACCTTCCTAAGAGGGAACATAGCAAATGAAAGTGCGCGCCGCTGTAGCGTTCAAAGCCGGAGCACCACTCAGCATTGAAACTGTTGAGCTTGAAGGACCTCGCTCTGGCGAGGTGCTGGTCGAGCTCAAGGCAACGGGCATCTGCCACACCGATGCCTACACTTTGTCGGGAGACGATCCGGAGGGACTGTTTCCGGCCATTCTTGGCCACGAAGGCGCAGGGATTGTGGTCGATGTCGGCGCCGGCGTGAAGTCGCTGCGCAAAGGCGACCATGTCATTCCGCTGTACACACCCGAATGTCGAGAATGCGAGTACTGCCTGAACCCGAAAACAAATCTGTGCCAGGCAATCC
>JANMSL010000341.1:0-1781 GCA_031389245.1 Lysobacterales bacterium
GGATGGCCTGATCCTCACGCCGCCAATCACCGATGCTCCGGCGCTGCTCACCCGCTTGGCCGAACTGGGCCTGGCCTTCGCCAGCATTTCGCCCATCAATCAAAGCACTTGCATGGGCGTGGCGATGAATGAAACGCGCGCGGCCTTCGACATGGTGCAGCATCTGGCGGGGCTCGGGCACCGCCGCATCGCCCACATCAAGGGACATGTCGCCCATGGCGCCAGCAATTGGCGCCTCAAAGGCTACCGCGAAGGCCTGGAGCAGGCGGGCCTGAAATTTGATCCAATTCTGGTGGTCGATGGTGAATTTTCATTCGATTCAGGCGTGCGTGGCGCCGAGCGCCTGCTCGCGTTGAAACAGCGACCGACTGCGGTGTTCGCCGCCAACGACGACATGGCGGCGGGCGTCATCCGAGTGGCGCTGGAACGCGGACTGCGGGTGCCCGAAGACATTTCGGTCTGCGGCTTTGACGACACGCCGATGTCGCGCCAGATCTTTCCGGCGTTGACCACGGTGCGTCAAGCCAGCCGCGACATGGGCCGTATCGCTGCACTGGAGTTGCTCGCTTCTATTCACAAGCGCGAGGCGGGACGCATGTTGCGCGTGCCTTACACGCTAGAACTGCGCAGATCCACCGGGCCAGCGCCCGCTTGATTGCGGCCCCAACCATCGGCACTTTGAAACCGCATCCACCAGGTTCAGCATAGTCCGGCGTGCGGAATGATTTCTCGTGCCGGTTACACTGAGACGCGCAGCGCTGACCGTTGCTCGGTGCAATTGACGGACTGTCGCCACTGGAAATGAAGGAGTGCGTCGCATGTTGCCCTGTCACCCGATTCCGATCGTGCTGCTCGCGGCAGGTTTGTTTCAATCAGCGGCGGCAGAAGCCCTGCACTCGTCAGGTGCGGGCATGCTGCCCGAGGATGCGCAGGCGTGGTCCTCACCCAACTGGCAGACCGAGGACGCACTGGTAGCCGCGAACAGCACGGCATCCAACGAAATCAGCGCAAGCTTGCGCGCTGTGCTGCTGCAAAATCGCGACGCGCTGCTTGCCGAACTGGAATCGCTGACGGCACGCCAAGATCTGTCCTGGCCGCAACGCGAGGCAGCCTTGCTCCAATTCGTGCGATCGCTGGATGGCCTGCGACGCGATCAGGTGCCGCCTGCAGCGATAGCGTTTCTTGCGCAGTGGCAGCCACGCACGCTGGTGCCGCATGAGGAAATGTCTTCCCTGGGGACACCTCTGTTCAATATCGCTGCGAGCGCGCATGGCGTGCAGAATCGTTGGCTGCGTGAGGAGGCACAGCAGCGCACCCTTGCCCGCCTTCGCACCGACGCGCAAGATTTTCTCGCGGAGTGGTCGCAAGCAACTGATCCTGCGACACGTGCCGGAATGGTCGACGCGTTGAATGGCAGCGAGCGCGATAACCTGCAGAAAGTTCTGGCCATTGCGCAAGCTGGCATTGCCGGCAACGCAGAATTGGCAGTTCCAGCCCGTCATGCAGCGGTGGCTTTGCGCGACATCGGCGCAATCACTGCGCTGCTTGTGCGCGGCGCCGGCAGCGAGACGCGGGCGTTGCTGCTGGCATTGGACGATCTGTTGAACATCGAACAACTCGTCGGTGTGCTGGCTGGATTGCGACGCGATGCGGGTGCAGCTGATGTCGCGTTGGCAATCGGTGTCTGGTCGAAAAAACTTGCGGGACACCGCGGTGCGGAATCCCTGTTGCTGGATTTACTCAGTGACCCTGAACTCGGCAGCAGCGCCGCGCTGGCCCTG
>JANMSL010000709.1:0-3308 GCA_031389245.1 Lysobacterales bacterium
GGAGATACTCTGTTCGTGTTCGCGCGCGCTGCCAGTGGCCCGCGCATGCCGCTGGCGATTGCGCGACACATTGCCAGCGAACTGCCGCTGGTGGTCACACTGGATGACAGCATGAGCATGATGCCGGAGATGAAGCTGTCCAAGTTTGCCGACATCGTCATCGGTGCGCGCATTTCCAAGACCGGCAACGCCATCGCCGCCTCTGGTGATTTGCAGGTACTGACCGAACCGATGAATCAGGCTGCGATCAAAGACCACGTGCAACTTACGATCTCCGAAATCGTTCCGTAGTAGTCGTAGGTTTGGGGCGGCGGGCTACGCCTGCTGCGTTGCCACCCGCCACAGCACATGCCCCGAATCACGGTACTTGCGCTCGAACGGGGTCAGCGGCGCAACACATTCGTAGACCTCGGCCGCGACGCCGGCAAAACCGGCGTGACCAAGCGCCAGAGCAAACTCCGCGGCGTAGACCTGCCAGTTGCTGCGCAATTCAAAATGATCCGCAGTTTTCATCAACATTGGAAACACCGGATGCCCATGCCAGCGTCTTGCTAACTGCGCAGGCTTCGGCCACGGATTGGGGTACAGCAGGAAATGTCGTTGCGCATGCCAGCCGGCGGCGACGAACAGTCTCCAGAAACTGGCCAGTTCGGCGCGCAGCAAAATGGCATTGTCGATCCGAGCGATGCCCTGCGGCGCATGGCGCTGCAACCGTGCGGCACTCTGATCGATGCCGATGACCCGGTGCTGCGGAAACAGCGCCGCCAGTTGCAACGTGCTATCGCCCGTGCCACAGCCCGAATCCAGTACCAAGGGTCTGGCATCCTCTTGCAGGATCGTGTGCAATAGCTGGAATGCGCGTGCCGATGGCGCGTGCACAGGTTGCCGCCATTCACTGTCAAAATGGCGACGCAAGCTGGCTTCCAAACGCGGATGCACGTCGCGTTGCGCGGATTCGACCAAGGCTGATGTAGCGTGCATCCGACAAACGGGAACCTCTAGAAACCCCCTGCGCGGTTCGAGTGCAAGGCGCACGGAGCGCAGGAACCGCAGTGTACATGCGGGTACATGAGGATTCCGAGCACCGCGCAACGCAGCAATCGGATCGCGCAGGGGGTTTCTAGAGGTTCCCAAGAGTAATGCCAAGCAGACATGACTACATCGCCCAAGCTGATCGCGCTCGGCAGCGTTGTCGGTCATGATGCTGTGGATTCCTGCACCCGGCTCAGGCTGTTCCGTCGAGCCATAGAGCCCACGTCAAGCGAATGAGTGAAGCGATGAGCGCAACCCGATACCTTGAACTTCCCAGTCCCTACATTTTGCGGCGCGGTGGCCAGATCAGCGGCGCAAAGCTGGCCTACGAAACGTGGGGAAGCCTGAACGCCGACGCCAGCAACGCGGTGCTGATTCTCACTGGACTTTCGCCAAGTGCGCACGCCGCATCCTCTCCCGACGATCCCGCGCAGGGCTGGTGGGAATCGATGCTCGGTCCTGGCAAGGCGATCGATACCCAGCGCTGGTTTGTGATCTGCGTCAACTCGCTGGGCAGTTGCAAGGGTTCGACCGGGCCGGCATCGAAGAATCCTGAAACGGAAAGCGAATACCGTCTTGACTTTCCCGAGCTCACGCTCGAAGACGTTGCCGAGTCGGCGCGTCACGTTCTCGACCATTTTCGCATCAAGCGCCTGGGCGCACTCATCGGCCCGTCGATGGGCGGCATGAGTGCTATGGCATTTGCCGTGATGTTCCCCGGCATGGCGCCAAATCTGGTGCTGATCTCGACCGCACCCTACTCACTGCCGTTTGCAACTGCGATCCGCTCTCTACAGCGCGAATCAATCCGCCGCGATCCGAACTGGAACAACGGCCATTACGCCGACGATCACTGGCCCGAGCAAGGCTTTCGCACTGCGCGCAAGCTCGGCATGATCTCGTATCGCTCAGCCGCTGAATGGCGCGACCGCTTTGGTCGCAAACGACTCAACACCCGCCCGGAAAAACCCTTCGAACGTGAGTTCGAGGTCGAGGCCTATCTGGATGTGCACGCCGATCGCTTTGTCGGCAGCTTCGACCCGAACAGCTATTTGTATCTGTCGCGGGCGATGGATTGGTTTGACCTGTCCGACCACGGCGGCGCCGTAGACATCGCCCTGTCGCGTATGCAGGCCCGGCGCGCCCTGGTGATCGGCGTGAGTACCGACATTCTGTTTCCGATTGAACAGCAGCGCGAGATCGCCGAAGGCCTGCGCAACGCCGGGGTCGTGGTGGATTATTTTCCACTCCCCAGCATCCAGGGACACGATGCGTTCCTGGTCGACTTCGAACGCTTCGCGCCGATCGTGGCCAATTTTCTTGGCTGCCTGTAAGCGCCATCCTCGAAGCGACATGCCACACGACCAATGGTGCTGACTTCGACGGGTACATCCCTGACCGCCACGCATGCAACACGTGGCTAATTGCGACCCAATTTCGGCGTCCAGCACAAACACGATCAGCAGCCAATCCGCGTGCCGGTTTAAATCCAGCTGCAAATAGATTCACCTTCCTCGCGTTTTCGAATAAACAACACTGTAAAAATTTACAGCTTGTGTATGCATGGCATCAATCCCTAGTGTGCAAGTCGGGCGCAGCGAGCACGTGACTGCTCGCTCAGAGCAGGCCGCCAGTAGTATTTAACCCCATGAACGCCTTGCGCTGATTGAACTGCTACTCGTCTGCGCCCACCGCTTCGAGCGATCTTCGAACTACAAAAATGCAGTGCGTAGGAGCGGACCCGGCCGCGACCGACGTTGCCGAATTCTCAACCATTCGCGCCCGGGTGCGCTCCTACCGGTGGAGCGGAGTTAATTCAGGGTCGAGTGCAACGCGCTCGTCAAACACAAAACAATTATTATGGAACCCGAATCCGCCGACTTGCTCGAAATAACCCAGAATGCCGCCGTCGAGTTGCAGTACGTTTTCGTAGCCCGCCTCTCGCATCCACAGCGCTGATTTCTCACAGCGAATGCCGCCGGTGCAGAAACTGACGATCGTCTTGCCCTGCAACGAGACACGGTGTGGTTCCAGGGCATCCGGCAATTGCGTAAATCCGACAATTGGAAGCGTCAACGCGCCTTCAAAAGTGCCATGGGCAACTTCCTGTTCATTGCGCGTGTCGAGCAGGCACAGCTCGCGTCCAGAATCGTCTCGCCCGGTCTTGAGCCAACGCGACAACGTCTGCGCTGAAACCGAGGGCGCACGACCAGCGCTGGGCGCAATGTGCGGTCGACGAAAAGTAATGATCTCGCGCCGGCGCTTGACGCGCAGTC